>CAIXRL010000478.1 GCA_903921835.1 Candidatus Eiseniibacteriota bacterium
CGAGCATGCCGAACGCGCCCGCACCCTGGGCGCCCGGCACCGCGGCCAGCAGCGTGCGCCCGGGAGCGGCGAAACCGCGGCGATACACGGCGGCGGGTGGCCCCGCCCCCGGGCGCACGAATGTCGCGCCGATCGCGCAGGCCACGGCCTGCAGGTAGGCGAGGTCGTCACGCGCGTCGGGACCGTCGGCCTCACGCGCGGGCGAGATGAGCGCCACGTCGCACGCGACGCGCGCGCGCCCCAGCGCCTCGAAGCCGAGCAGCGCCACGAGCCCGTCCCGCTCGTCGAGCAGCACGTGGTCCATTCGCAACCGCACGGGCGCGCCCGGCGCAGGCCAGAGCGCGCCGTGGGAGGCGAACAGTTGCGCCGCGAGATGATTCGCCACGCGCGCGGCTACTCCTTGCCGCCGGAGGAGCGGCCGCCGGAGGACGAGCTGCCGCCCGACGGACCGCTGCCGGACGAGCTGCTGCCCGACGAGCCGCTACCCGATGAGCCGCTGCCGGACGAGCTGCCGCCCGACGTGCTGCTGCCCGACGAGCCGCTACCCGATGAGCCGCTGCCGGACGAGCTGCCGCCCGACGTGCCGCTGCCCGACGAGCCGCTGCCCGACGAGCCGCTGCCGGACGAGCCGCCACCCGACGTGCCGCTGCCCGACGTGCCGCTGCCCGACTTCTCGGCCCTGGCGCTCGCCTTGTACTGCTTGCTGCGGTAGTCCGTGATGTAGAAGCCTGAACCCTTGAACAGCAGGCCGCCGCCGCCGCCGGGCACGCGCTTCGACGGCGCGCCGCATTTCGGGCACGCCTTGGGCGAGTCGTCCTTGATGCTGTGGAAGAGCTCGAAGACGTGGTCCTTTTCGCACCGGTAGTCGTAGGTCGGCATCGGTCCCCCCGTGAAACGCCTCAGTCCACGCCCGCGCTCATCGCGCAGGCCACGGTCGCGGTGTCCACCACGTCCTCGGTGCTGCAGCCGCGCGACAGGTCGTTCGCCTGCTTCGCCAGGCCCTGGAGCATCGGCCCGATAGCCGCCGCGCCGCCCAGGCGCTGCGCCAGCTTGTAGCCGATGTTGCCGGCGTCGAGGTTCGGGAACACGAGCACGTTCGCGTGCCCCGCGACCACGGAGTCCGGCGCCTTGCGCTTGCCCACCGCGGGCACGATGGCCGCGTCGAGCTGCAGTTCGCCGTCCAGGTGGAGGTCGGGCCGGCGCTCGCGCGCGATCTTCAGCGCGGCGCGCACCTTCTCGACGTTGGGGTGTTCCGCGCTGCCGCGGGTCGAGAACGACAGGAACGCGACGTGCGGCACCTCCTGCACGAGCCGGTGGTGGTTGTCCGCCGCGAGGATGGCGATCTCCGCGAGCTGCTCCGGCGTCGGGTCCGGGAGCACGGCGCAATCGGCGAACGTCAGCACGCGCTCCCTGCCCGCTTCAGCCGGGAGCACCATGAGGAAGAACGACGACACGGTCTTCACGTCCGGCTTGAGCCCGATGAGCCAGAAGGCGGAGCGCAGCACGTCCGCCGTGGTGCGCGAGGCGCCCGCGACGAAGCAATCCGCGAGGCCCTCGCGCACCCGCGCGGCCGCCTGGAACACCGGATCGCGCGCGTACTGCTCCGCGACCGGGAGCGTCACCTTGGCGCCACGCGCCGCCACGATCGCCGCGCGCGTGCGCTCGATGTTCTCGGGGGCGCCCGAGTCGATCAGCTCGACCGAGTTCAGGTTGACGTCCGCTTTGCGCGCGGTCGCGCGCGCCTCGTCCGGCGAGCCGACCAGCGCCACGTCCGCCAGCTTGTCGCGCGCCATGCGCGAAGCCGCGGCCAGGATGCGCTCGTCGTTCGCCTCGGCAAACAGCAGGCGCTGCCGGTGCGTTCCCGCGATGCGCCGGATGCGCTCCATCGTCGAACTCATTTTCGTCTCCCTGCGCCGCGCGCGGCGCGTTGCCCGTATTTCGCGAGCAGGGCCTTCTCGACCACGGGCGGGACCAGCCCGTGGATGCGGCCACCGTGCTTCGCGACTTCCTTGACCAGCGTGGAGTTCAGGTAGGTGTATTCCTGGCTCGGCATGAGGAACGCGATCTCCAGGCCGGGCGACAGGCGGCGGTTCATCAGCGCCATCTGGAACTCGAACTCGAAATCGCTCACCGCGCGCAGGCCGCGGATGATGACGTGCGCGCCCACGCGCTGGGCGCAATCGACGACCAGTCCCACGAAGTGGATGGCCGTGATGTTGGCGTGTCCGTGCGCGGATTCGCGGATGAGGTTCACCCGCTCCTCGGGCGTGAACAGCGAGGTCTTGGCCGGGTTGTGCGCGACCGCGACCACGACACGGTCGAACAGCGCCGCGGCGCGCAGCGCCAGGTCGAGGTGACCGTTGGTGTAGGGATCGAAGCTTCCCGGGAACAGCGCGACGCGCTCGCCCTTCTTCATGATGGGTCTCCGGCCTCCGGCGAGGACACCGTCCTCACGTCGTACAGGTTCACCACGGTCTCCCCGTAGCGCCGTTCGCGCGCCAGCACCAGCGCTCCGGCCGTCTGCGGCAGTTCGTCCTTCTGATGTCGCTCCACGACCACCCGCGTCCCCGCGCGCAACGCGCCCGGCTGGCCGAGCACCGCCAGCACGGCGCACGCCTCCGCGCCGCCATAGGGCGGATCCGCGAGCACCAGGCCGGCGGCCAGCAGTTCCTCCTCCAGTCGCGCCAGTCCCCGCGGCAGCGTGAGCGGCCAGATCTTCGATCGTTCACCCGCGCCGAGCGTCGCGAGGTTGCGCGCCAGCGTGTCGCGGGCATTGCGGTCGGAGTCCACGAAGTGCACGAAGAGCGCGCCACGCGAAAGCGCCTCGATGCCCAGCGCCCCGCTGCCGGCGAACAGGTCCACGACGCGGACCGAGTCGAGCTCGCCCAGCGACATGAAGAGAGCCTCGCGCACGCGATCCGAGGTGGGCCGCGTCCGCAGGCCCCGTGGCGCCTCCAGACGGCGGCCTCCGAACTCCCCCGCGATGACTCGCATGATTTGGCCGGGCAGCATCCCGCTCCGGGCAGGTGGTGTCAAGGCGCCGCGAGTCGCTTCTTCATCACGGGCAACCACTTGCAGCCCGCGATGCACGCGGGGCGTCAGCTTGGGAGTCAGCCGTCCGCCCGGCGCACGGATCGCGCTCGCGGGCCGCCGGCTCAGGAATGCCGCGGGTCACCGGGCGTCGACCACCTCGAAGCCACGCGGCGCCGCCAGGCGGAACGCCGCCTCCCCGCGGGCGCGCATAAAACGCCAGCTCCCGAGCCGGTACACCGCGGCGTCCGGATCGCCCGCGGGGACCACCAGGCGGGCCGGCAGGCCGTGCGGGTCGAGCCACACCTCGGCGCTGTCCTGCGCCGCCCCGTGCTCCCCGAGGAGCGTCACCACGAAGCGACTCTCCGCCACCCTGCGCTCGCGCGCCGTGCCCGCGGTCGCCAGCAGCACACGCCACCAGCGCAGCGCCGCCGCCGACTGGCGGGGCGGGAAGCGCAGCAGCTGGTGCGTGGCGGGCTGGAGCCACTCGCCACCGTCGGCGCGCGCGACGATCTTCTCGCCCGAGGCGGACACGTCCATGCTGGCGCGGTCCGGCGGCTCGAGCGCCAGCGTCGCGTGCACCGCGCGCGAGCCGCCCGCGGGGCCGGTCGTGAGATAGCGCAGCGTCGCCTCGGCCCGCCCGCCGCCCGCCAGCGCGCGCGCCAGCGCCGCCGAC
>CAIXRL010000479.1 GCA_903921835.1 Candidatus Eiseniibacteriota bacterium
GCCTGCAGCAGCGCCGCCTGCGTCTTGGGCGGCGTGCGGTTGATCTCGTCGGCCAGCACGATGTTCGCGAAGATCGGCCCGCGGATGAAGCGCATCGCGCGCCGGCCCGTGGTGGCGTCCTCCTCGAGGATGTCCGTACCGGTGATGTCGCTCGGCATCAGGTCGGGCGTGAACTGGATGCGCGAGAACTGGAGGTCCAGCACGCGCGCGAGGCTCGAGACGAGCAGTGTCTTGGCCAGCCCGGGCACGCCCACCAGCAGCACGTGACCGCCGGCGAAGAGCGCGGTGAGGAGGTGGTCCACCACCTCGTCCTGGCCGACGATGGCCTTGCGCAGCTCGACGAGGATGCGCTCGCGCGCCTGAGTCAGCTGCTGGACGACCTGCAGATCGGAGACTTCGCTCACTCGCACCTCGGTTGGAACGTCGGGTCGGGGACGGCGCGGCCGGGCGGTGCGCGCAGCGCGCCGGGCCCGGCCTTCACAGGACATACGACTGGAAGCGTAGCACCCGGCTTTCGCGCCCGGCAAAGGCGCGTCTCGCGCCCCGGTCCATATCGCGTCGCGTGTCGCGGCGAGGCCAGCGCCGGGCGCCCGGAGCATCCATGAGCCCGCCGCCTGCAAGCGCGATCTGCGTGTCATCCGCCGCGAAGCTCGACTGGCCGCTGTCCTCGTCGTGTGGACAACACGGCTGCGGCGCGGCCGGTCGAGCTTCTTGCAGGCGGCCATGTAGACCCGCGTCTTCCTGACGCGACGGCTCGCGCCCATCGAGGTCCTCGCGCTTGATGGACTCGTCGGCGGGAGGAGATTCCGGGGAATCGGATCGCTCGGCGCGGGTTGGGGCGACGGGGCTCTGCGAACGAGGATTGCGGGCCAATGATAGACTTCAGCCGTTTTCGCGCAGAAGCTGGCCCGCCACAAGGAGTTGCGTTTTCGCTTCCGCACGCGGGACGGCGGGTCTCGAATGATCGTGATTGGTAAGAACTCTATCATTCGAGGGGACGCGGTCAATGCGGGTTGTCCACAGGTGCCAGGCTTCGGAACCCGAACCCGAGGACCCTAGACCTTTCGACCATCGGCGCGCAGTTGTAAGCTCACAGAATGGAGATTTGACTCGCCTCCGCACTCAGGCTGCGTGTATCGCCGCTGAAAGGCCGCCCATGACACCCCAGACCAAGCTTCTCTCGCGTTCCCTCGTGGTGACGATTCTCATGCTCCCGCTCGCAGCGCCCAAGCCAGCCGTCTGTCGCTCAGACGCCCCTCGTCCCGAGGCACCGGTGTCTACCGGGTATGCAATCTCGGACCTCGTCGGCACATGGCAACAGAACATCCTCGCATCCGGCCCGGGAGCACCGTGGTGGGCACGCGTGTGCGGGACTGTGGCGTCGGACGGCGGCTTCAGTTTCACCACGACGTCGAGCGACGGTGGTGGCAATACGGGCAGCGGCGTGCTCAACATCTCGTCTGATGGGGTCATCACGGGGCTGGGTAAGTCGGGCCGCGGCGTGTTGGATGCGGGCAAGACCGTCCAGGTGGGAACCGACACGTGGTCCGACGGCACGACCGAACTCTGGCTGGGGACGAAGATGGCCGCAAGCTACAGCCTCTCGGACCTCGTCGGCACATGGCAACTGAACAGCCTCGCGTCCGGCCCGGGAGCACCGTGGTGGTTGCGTGGCACGATCACCGTCGCAGCCGACGGGAGCTTCACCGGGTCCACGCAGACTAATAGTGGTGGTGGCGGGGCCCCGTCCTCTGGCACGCTCAATATCACGCCCGATGGCGTCATCACGATGGCGGGAAGGAGCAGCACGCGCGGCGTCCTTGATGCCGGGAAGACTGTCATGGTGTGGACCGAAACCTGGTCGGACTCTGGCGGGACGACCGAGATCGA
>CAIXRL010000480.1 GCA_903921835.1 Candidatus Eiseniibacteriota bacterium
ACGTAGGCGTCGTAGCGGACGCTCCCGGAGGAGAAGGGCGCCGCCAGGTCCGTGTCGGCGTAGATCTTCTTCACGTGCGGTTCGAGATCGCCGGGCTTGAGCCCGGTCTCGGAGTGAAGAACCTGGCGCGCCCAGTCCGAGAGCACGAGGTACTTCTCGCCGGGACAGCGCCGCACGAAGTCCACGCCGTGCACCGCGCCCGAGGCGCCGGTCATCGCGATCAGGTACCGCGCCATCAGAAACCTCCGGAGGCCATGCGTGCGGCCAGCACGCAGGCGAGCACCGCTGCGCCGACCCAGACGTTGATCCTGAAGAACGCCAGGTCGACGTCCTGCGCGAGGCGTTGCTCGAGCGCCAGCAGTACGCAGGTGCCCGCGTAGAGCGCAGCGGTCGCGAGCCCCCACGGCGTCACCACCACGGCCCACGAGCCCACGACCCACCACGCGGCGGCGCCCAGCGCCAGCGCCGCGAGCAGGTGCAGCGCCCACGAGACGCGCAGCGCGTTGGCGCGCCCGAGCCACACCACCATGGAATGCAGGCCGCTCGCGCGGTCGAAGTCCTCGTCGAGGGTGGCGTAGATGATGTCGAAGCCCGCGACCCAGAGCAGCGCGAACACCGCGAGCGCGGCCGCAGGCTGCCAGCGCGCGAGGTCGGGATGCCCGGCGGCGTAGCCCGCGAGCGGCGAGAACGCGAGCGCGGCGCCGACTCCCGCGTGGCACAGCGGCGTGAAGCGCTTGAGGTACGGATAGAGCGCGAACACCGCGAGCGGGACGCCGGCGACCTTCAGGTACCACGGCCCCAGCGCCGCGCAGGCGGCCAGGTAGAGCGCGGTGCTGGCGACGAGCAGCGCGGCGGCCTCGGCGCGCTTCATCCTGCCGGCGGGCAGCTCGCGCATCCGGGTGCGCGGGTTGCGAGCGTCGATGTGGCGATCGATGAGCCGGTTCAGGCTCATGCCCGCGGTGCGCGCGCCGACCGCGGCCACCGCGGCCAGCAGCCAGCGCCAGGCGCCCAGCGCGGGCCCCGGCGCGCTGAAGACCCCCGCCAGGATGAGCGGCAGGGAGAATAGTGTGTGCTCCAGCCGAACGAACGAGGCGAACGTGCGCAGGCGGCCGGGTTCAGCAGTGGCAGGCATCGAGGTGGACATGGCGCTCCGGGCGGGACTGAGACGGACATCGCAGCGGGAAACAGTATGGATCAGGTGCTGAAATCTCAACAGGCCGTCGTCTATACTTCCCGGCCCCATGCGCCCGCTCGCCACTCTTCTCGCCCTGCTCGCCCTCGTGGCGGGCGCCGGCCACGCCCTGGCCGCACCGTTCGCGCCGCCGGTTCCGCCGGCGGGCGCGGTGCCGCCCGGCGCCTGGGTGGTGACGCCGCTGCCCGCGCTGCCCGCAGGTGCGAGCGAGCTCGAGCTCTTTCTGGTTCCCGAGTCGGGCGCCCCGATCCGGGTCAGCGCCGAGCTGCCCGCGGGCGCCCGGGAAGTGCGCTGGCGCATGCCCGCGGTGGCCGCGCGCCACGCGCGGCTCGTGCTGCGCGCCGGTGGCGAGCACTTCGAGTGCGAGTCCGCGCCCTCGGCGCCATTCGACCTCGCCGCGCTGGCCGCGGGCGAGCTCGCGCGCGTGCTGCGCGGCCGCTCCGAGGCGGGCGTCTCGCTCGAGTCTTCGG
>CAIXRL010000481.1 GCA_903921835.1 Candidatus Eiseniibacteriota bacterium
CGCGGCGGGCCCGTCGGCGCGGCCCGCCCCCGGGCGGCTCCCGGACGCGGTCGCGCAGTGCGCAGCGGGCGCGATCGCAACGACGCTCGCGCTGCTCGTGGCCGCGCGCGTGGCGTTCGCGCTCCTGCCCTCGACGAGCCTCTGGGGCCTCGCCCTGGCGCGGTTCGTCGCGCCCGTCCCGGCCTGGACGCTGCTCGCGCTGGCCGCGCTGGCGCTGGTCCCGGCGCTCGCGGCGCGTGGGGTCCCGGTGGCCGAGCGCGCGGGGGAAGTCATCGCCCGCTCGCCTGGCGTCGCCTATGCAGTCGCCGCGGCGGCCGCCGCGGTCGCCGTGCTCGCGCTGCCGGACCAGCTCAGGCTGGTGGGCGATTACCTCATCCGGCTCGGCACCGCGCGCGGCCAGATCCCCACCCGCATCGTGTTCCCGCAGGCGCTCCCGTTCGACTTCGCGCTCCACAACGGGCTGCAGGTGGCGCTGCAGCGGGCGGCCTCGGTGGACGCGAACGACACGTCGCGCGTGCTGGGCGCGCTGGAAGCCGCGGCGCTGGCCATGCTCGCGGTCGCGTACGCACGTGCGCTGCGCCTGCGCGGGGCCGCGGCGTTCGCGGTGGTGGCCGCGGTGGCGCTCACGCCAGCGCTGGGCATGTTCACCGGTTACGCCAAGCCCTTCGGCGAGCTGTGCCTTGTCTCCGCCGCGGTCGCCGTGTTCGGCACGCTGGCGGTGCTCGAGGGCCGCGGCCTGCTCGCGCTCTCGATCGCGGTCAGCGCGGGCCTCCTGCTCCACCGCTCGGCGCTGGTGTTCGCGCCGGCGTTCGTGGCCGTGACGGTGCTGTGGCTGCGCGCGCACGGCGCCGCGGGCGCGTGGCGGCGGCCCGGGAACCTCGCGGCGATGGCGCTGCCGCCACTTGTGCTGGCGCTCATGCTGCCGCGGATCCGCGCGGCCATGGCGAGCGTGGACCGGCTGCACGTGGCGCGCGAGGGGGCCGACCCGGCGCACGTGCTGGGCGCTGCCTTCGGCCCGCTGCACCTGCTCGACCTGGCGAACATGCTGTTCCAGATGGCGCCGCTGGCGCTGGTGGCGCTGGCGCTCGCCCCGCTGCTCGCGCCCGCGCTGCGCCGCCGCCGCGAGGCGATCGTGCTGCTCGCGCTGGTGCTGCCGTTCCTCGCGCTCATGCTCTTCGTGCACCCGCGCCAGGGGCTGTTCCGCGACTGGGACGTGTTCGCGGCCGGGGCGGTGGCAATCTCGTTCGCCACGGCGTGGCTGGCCGGCGAGACGCTGCGCGGGCAGCCGCGCCACGCGTGGCTCGCGGTCGCGCTCGCGGCCGGCGCGCTCGCGCCCGCCGCGCAGTGGCTCGCGCACAACCACGACACGGCGCGCGGCCTGCAGCGCGTCGAGGCGTACCTCGTGAGTTCGCCGCAGCGTCCGGACGAGGAGCGCGCGCAACTGCTGGACTACCTCGGCGTGAGCTATCACGCGCTCGGCCGCAAGCGCGAGGGCGCCGCGGCCTACGCACGGGCCGCGGCGCTGGCGCCCAGCCCGCGCCTGCTGTTCGCGTGGGCGATGGCGGAATCCGAAGCCGGGGACGACGCGAAGGCGCAGGCCGTCCTCGAGCGCACGGTCGTGCGCGCCCCCGACATGGTGACCGCGTGGCTGGGACTCGCGACGGTGTCGCTGCGGGTCGCCGACACCACGGAGTGCCGGCGCGCGGCCCGGCAGGCGCTCGCGCTGCAGCCGGGGCTCGAGCAGGCCGCGGCACTCCTGCGTGCGGCCGGGCCCCGCCCCTCAGGCGCCGCCCCCGCGCCGCGCTGACCGGCGGCCGGCGCACCCGTTGCCCGCGCGCGGGTGCGCCGCGGGGAGCATCCGTGATAACTTGCCGCCCCATGGCGTTCCTCTTCGGCCCCAGAGTGCTCAAGCATTGCGCGCAGGGCCACGTGGTGCAGATGGCGTGGCGCACGTGCCCGCGGTGCACCGGAAACGCCGCGCCGCGCAAGCCCGCCGGCCGCGACATGGTGGAGCAGACCGTCGTGTTCGGCGCCCCCGCCGTCCGCCCCGCCGAGCCGGCGGCCGCGCCGAAGCCGGACTGGGTGGCGCACCTTGCCGCCGGCTCCGGCCCCGCCGCGGGGCATGACTACGAGATCCGGCCGGGCCGCTGGAAGCTGGGCAGGTCGCCGGGCGAGGAGGCGGGATTCCAGCTCGTCGCCGTTCCCGACCGCAGCATGTCGCGCGACCACTTCGCGCTCGAGGCGGGCGTCGCCGCCGTGGTGCTGCGCGACCTGGGCTCGACCAATGGTACGCACGTGAACGGCTCGCGCGTGGACCGCCACATCCTCGCGGAGGGTGACTTGGTCCGGGCGGGCGAGACCACGTTCCGCGTCCGGCTCTCGCTGGGAGGCCCGGCATGATGCGGCTGCGAGTCAGCGAGCCCGCGGGCGCGCGAGAGGTCGTGCTGCGCGGGGAGCGCGCCGTGATCGGCCGGCTGGCCGAGTGCGACATCCCGGTGGACGACGCCGGCGTCTCGCGCGAACACGCCGAGTTGTCGCGCGAGAGCACCGGCTGGTGGGTGCGCGACCTGGGGAGCCGCAACGGCACGTTCGTGAACGACGCGCCGGCCGAACGCCAGCGCATCGCCGAAGGCGACGTGGTGCGGCTCGGGCCGGACGTCACGGTGGAACTGCTCGGCGAGGACGCCGAGGAAGGCGACGGCGCGGTGCGCGGGGACGCGGCCCCGCGCGGCCGGCGCGCGCGCCGCGCCGGCGGCTCGCCATTCGGCTGGCTGTCCGCCACGGACTGGATCCTGGAGCCGCTCGGGGAGCGCGCCCGCACGACGCGGATTCCCGGCACGGTGATGTTCGTCGGCCGTGATCCCTCGGCGGGGCTGGCGCTCGACGACGAAAGCGTCTCGCGCATGCACGCGCGGCTCGACCGCGAGGGTGTGGGGCTCGTCGTCACCGACCTGAAGAGCAGCAACGGCACGCACGTCAACGACGAGCCGGTGTTGCGCGCCTCGCTGCACGACGGGGACATCGTGCGCTTCGGCGACGTCGCGTTCGAGGTGCGGCGCGCGAGCGGGCCGGCGTGGAAGCGGATCGGCGCGCTGGGGCTCGTGCTCGCGGGACTCGCGCTCGCGGTGTTCGTGGTGCTGCGCGTGTCGGACTCGCTCCACGAGCGGGCCATGATCGGGGACAGCGCGCAGCGCGTTCGCGCGCAGACGCTCGAGGACACGCGGGCCGGGATCGCGGCCTCGCGCGGCGGCGACGTCGAGCTGGCGCGCGCCTACCTGCTGCACGCGGCGGACCTGCTGCAACTCTCGGGGCTCGCGCCGCGCGGCGCCACGCTCGGGCGGCCCGCTGAGTTCTTCCGTGAGGTGGTCGCGCAGCTCCCCGCGGAGGAGCGCGAGTTCGACTTCGCGGGCGCGCTCGACCCCGGGACGGTCGAGGCGTCGCGCGCGCGGCTCGCGACGCTCACGAACCGCGAATACGTCGAGCGACAGCTGAGCCGCTTCGCGGTGGAGCTGGGGCAGGACCCGCACGTACCGCCGGGCTTCACCGAGCAGGTGTGGAGCTTGGTGACGGAGTACGAGAAGTACCCGGGCAGCATGCGCATCATGCTGCGGCGCGCGCGCGACCTGCAGCCGCGCATCCGCGGCATCCTCGCCTCGCGCCACCTTCCGGAGGCGTTCTGCTACGTGGCGTGGGTCGAGAGCGGGCTCGACC
>CAIXRL010000482.1 GCA_903921835.1 Candidatus Eiseniibacteriota bacterium
CGTGGACGACGCCGCCGAGGCCGTCACGGCGCTGCGGCAGTCCGGCCACAAGGACCTGAACGTCTTCTCGCCCGTGCCGCACCACGAGATCGAGCACGCCCTGGAGCAGGGGCCCTCGCTGGTGCGCTGGGTGACGGCCGTGGGCGCCCTGCTGGGCGCGAGCGGCGGCTTCGGGCTCTGCTACTACACGATCGCGTCCTGGCCGCTGGTGATCGGCGGCAAGGAGCTGTTCTCGCTGCCGCCGTTCACCGTGATCGGCTACGAATCCATGATCCTCATCGCCGGACTGGCGAACCTGCTCGGCCTGCTTGCGCTCGCGCGCCTGCCGCAGATCAGGCAGGTCGCGCCGTACGATCCGCGCTTCCAGGAGGACCGCATCGGCATCTGGGTGCCGTGCACGGGAGCGGTCGTCGGCAGGGTGGAGTCCGCGCTCGAGGGCCACCAGGCCGAGGAGGTGCACGTCCATGCTTAGGACGAAGCTCCTGCTGGGCGTGATCGCGCTCTGGTCCGTGTCGTTCCACCAGGGCTGCCAGGACCTCAAGAAGTCGCTCACGCACCTGAGCTACTACCCGATCCGCGACATGCGCCAGACTGTGGTCATCGACCCGCAGCGCGGCGACCCGACGCACCCGAAGTGGACGCCATTTCGTGCGCCGGACTCGCTGGCGGTCTCCAACATCGACACCGACCGCTGGCTGGGAGAGGCGCCCTACGACCTCGCGAGCGCGCACGTCGTCGCGCCCGCGGAGGCGATGCTCGACTCAGCGGTCGTGCGCGGGGACACGCTGTTCCACACGTTCTGCTGGACCTGCCACGGCATGAAGATGGCCGGCGACGGCCCCGTGGCGGCGCAGTTCATGCCACCGCCCGACCTGTTGGCCGAGGCGACGCGCAAGCGCACGGACGGGTTCATCTACATGTACATGCGCCACGGCGGCGTGGTGATGCCGTCCTACGGCAACGCCGTGTCGTCCCGGGACGCGTGGGACATCGTCCACTACGTCCGTCACATGCAGAAGACGAGCCCGCGATGAGCCACGAGGCCGCCCTTCGCGACATCGCCGGCAAGCTGCCGGGGCGCCCCAACGCCCGCATGCGCCGGATCTGGATCGTGTGCATGGTGTTCGGCGTCGGCGCGTTCGCGTTCCTGCTCGCCACGAACCCGCTGCGCGCGTGGGGTTCGTGGGCGATCAACACGCTCTACTTCCTCGGAATGGCCATGGGCGGCGTCGCGCTCGCGTGCGCGATCCGGCTCGCCAACGGCCGCTGGGGCGGACCGATCATGCGCATCGGCGAGGCGCTGTCCGCGTACCTGCCGTTCGGCGTCGCGACCATGGTCGTGCTGCTGGGCTTCGGCGCCGGGACCTACCTGCCGTGGATGGCGCGCCACGTGGAGCCGCGCCAGGTGCCGTTCCTCAACGTGCCGTTCCTGTGGATCCGCACCGTGGGCGGGCTCGTGCTGTTCACCTGGCTTTCGCGCAAGCTGGTGCACGCGTCGCTGCGCGCCGACCTGCAGGCCCTGAAGCCCTACGTGGCGCCCGAGTTGAAGGCGGCGTACGACAAGGGCACCGCGAACTGGAAGGGCGACCAGGCCGAGAAGGGCTGGTACCGCCACGAGTCCGCACACCTCGCGCCGCAACTCGCGCTGCTGTTCGTGGTGTCGTTCACGGTGATGGCCTGGGACTTCATCATGGCGCTGACCCCCAACTGGGTGAGCGGCCTGTTCGGCTGGTGGGTGTACGCCGGCGCGTTCACCACCGCCGTCGCCATGGTCGCCGTGATCGCCGTGCACGTGCGCGAGAAGTACGCGCTGCAGGCGTACATCACGACCAGCATGTTCTGGGACATCGGCAAGGTTCTGTTCGCCTGGTGCGTCTTCTGGGGCTACCTGTTCTGGTCGCAGTACCTGCCCATCTGGTACGCGAACCTGCCCGAGGAGACGTGGTGGGTGTTCATCCGCTTCGAGGAACCCTGGCGATCGCTGTCGTTCGCCGTGTTCACGCTCGTATTCGTGATCCCGCTGCTCGGGATGCTGAACAAGACCTCGAAGACCAATCCCATGCTGCTCACGACGTTCTCGGTGATCGCACTTGTCGGTATATGGCTCGAGCGCCACGTGCTCGTGATGCCGTCGCTGGACGCCGAGCAGGTGTGGGTCGGGCTGCCCGAGGTGGGGGTGACGCTGGGCTTCCTGGGCCTGTTCGGCTGGTCCGTGCAGGGCTTCCTGTCCAAGTACCCCGTCGTGAGTGTCGTGGACGTGATGGAGGGCGCGGGCGGCCACGGGCACTGACGCGAAGTAGTCGCGACGACGCCCGGGCCTCTCTGACCGACGGCCCGGGCGTCTCATTTGAACATGTTGTGCCGGGATGGCGAAACTGGCAGACGCAGCGGACTTAAAATCCGCTGACCGCAAGGTCGTGGGGGTTCGAGACCCTCTCCCGGCACAAAGTATCGCAACGAGTTGCGCGTGAGGCTGAAGTTCGCGCTGGAGCCTACAAACCGCCATTGTCCGGTTTGTGTCCGGTTGTTCACCGAGCGCCCCGCTTGCGTTGCTCCGCCTGCCACGCGGTCAACCGCGCCACGCCGTCGCGCAGGTCCTGATCGGCAACGATGGCGTACCGGCGGTAGACGGACTCCGTCTTGTGGCCGGTCAGCTTCATGGCCCACGAGCGGGGAACACCGGCTCGTTCCAAGTTCCGCACCGCCGTGCGCCGCAGGTCATGGAACAGGCGTCCGGGGACGCCCGCCTCACGGCAGGCCACCCTCCACGCCGCGTCCTTCGTCCTGATCTCCCTGCCTTGGCGGTGGAAGACCCACGGCACGCGGTCCTCGGGGCGGACCCAGCCACGGGACAACTCAAGCTCCGAGGTCAGCCGCCGCTGGTCCCTGAGTACGGCATCCAGTTCCGAGCCGGGGGAGAGGGGAAACTCCCGGCCCTCGCCGTTCTTCGTCGTGCCAACCTCCAGCCGGACCGTCCCGGCCTGAAGGTCCACCTGCGACCACCGCAGGCTCCGCACCTCACCCCACCGCCAGCCAGTGAGGTAGGCGAACAGGGTCAAGGGTCGCAGAGGCTCCGGCAGGTGCTCGACCACGCGGCGCAGCTCAGCGTCTTCGAAGAAGCCCTGACGGGCGTTGTTCGGCGTCGGGCATTCGAAGTCCGGCACCTCGTGGAGGCGTCCGTGCCGCCGGGCCAACCGGAACATCCGCTTGAGTGCCGACAGTTCCATCCTCACGGTCGCGGAGGCGGCGCCCTCGGTGAGCCGCGCCGCCCGGTAGGCCTCGATCCGGTCCGTGGTGATCGCCGAGGCCTTGTCGCTGCCGAAGGTCTGGCGCAGGTGGGCAACCGAGTGCAGGACCCGGTTGAGGGTCCGTCGCCCGTTGTTCACGTAGTCGTTCGACAGCAGCTCGGCCATGTCTTCGAACGTGCAGCGCCGCACGGTCGGGACGGGCCTGCCACTTTCCAAGTCGCCCATCCTGACCCGCAGGATTCGCTTCGCCACCGCATCGTTGGGTGAGTGGGAGGACTCGACCACCCACTTGCCCTTGACGTTGTAGCCGACGTACCAGTTCGGTGAGTTCCACCGCTTGAACACCCGTCCCGCTCCGTACTCGCGGGGCTTCTTCTCATCAGGTCCCACGTTCCCTCCGGGCCCGCTTCGCACGGGCTTCCACCTTCGCCAGATACAGCCGCAGGCCGTCCTCCACGAGGAGCCCCATGCTCCGGCCTTCCTTCTCGGCCTGCGTCTTCACCCACCGCTTCAGCACCTGCGGCAGCAGGAGCGTCGTCGTGACGGGGTGGTCCTCGCGGGGCGGCCTGCCAACTTTAGGTTTGTGCGTCATGCGTGCTCTCCTTTCCTATGTACCAAACTACACACTGAGTCAGGTCAGGCAAGTGAAGTCGCGCTCTGCGCCCGCAGTTTGTTCAGCAGGTGCTTCTGAATCCCGGCCTCGGAGTAGCGCACGTTCCGCTCGGACAACTTCACGCGGAACGGCAGCCGGGCTCGGCCACGCAGCCACCGCTCGGTGACGCCCAGCCGCTCGGCTGCCTCCACCGCCGTCAGGAGCCGGTCCCCGCTGGCCGGGGTCTGCACCTTGGCCGAGGCGGGATCGGCGCTCACGCGGAGGCTGAGGGCCTTCTCCATCGCGGCGACGGTGACCAGCGCCGCTTCGGCTTCGATGGGAGACATACCCTTCGCGGCTTCGATCCAGTTGCCGATGCGGGTCGGGTCCAGCAGTTCGCGGAGGTCACGCACGGCTCACCTCGGAAGTCCCTTCCCGCCAGTGGCACTCGCGGCAAATCCGGACCTTGTGCTCCCCGTACGTCGGCGCCTCGCCTCCGCACTTAGGGCACGACGTGTACTTGATCCCGGCGTTCATCTCCGGCTCAGGCGCAAGACCGTGGGGCGGGGCTCCGTCTGCAACCGTTGCAACACCGATTGCCCCTTTAGGGGCAACGGTTGCAACGGTGCAACGGTGCCCCTCGGTCACCACCACCTTGTCTGCAACGATGGGCGTACCGGAATCCCCCATCTTGTTGGGAATCAAGACCGGTCCATCGTTGCGCCTCGTCTTCTGCAACGGTTGCAACGGTGCAACGGTCGCTGAGTGGTACTTGTCCGCCTTGCCCTCCATGAAGCTCGCCACCGCTCCGGCTTCCAAGAGCGCCGTCAGATGCCGCCACGCCGTCGTGGGGTTGCACCCGACGTTGGCCGCCACCTCGTTCTTTGTGACCGGCGCAGCGGCGTTCAGGACCGCTTGCAGCACAAGCTCGCGGACCTTGTCGCCCTTTGCCTCAGGCGACGCCACCACTTCAGGCCGTCCACCCCCGCCGAGCCGGAACCACACCGGGCTTGGGGTCGGTCCTTCGGACACCTTCACGAACGTCAGGCTTCGAAGGCCGCCGCTGTGGTTCTTCAGCCGCATCAGCAGGGTCGGGTCGGACTGCAGGCGGGAGGTGCCGCGCAGGGCGTCGAGGTCGTTGTCCCTGCCCGTGTCGTTCCCGCTGCTCTTGCGCTCGTGGTGGACCAACGCCACCGCGCAGCTGGTCTCGTGGCGAAGGGCGTCCAGTTCAGCGAACAACGAGCCGAGTTCCTCAGCCGAGTTCTCGTTGGCTGTGTGCGCCCGGCTCAGGGCGTCCACGATGAGCACGCCGAGCTTCCCGGTCTCGACCCACGCCCTCAGAGCAGCCATATCTTCCCGCCGACAGAGGTCCACCGCGCCGAGCTTCGAGCGCGGCGGCACGCTGAGGTTGCCGTCGCGGGGATGCGCTCTCACACCAAGCGCCCGAAGCCGCGCCTGCATGGCGTAGTCGCCGAGTTCAAGCTGGACGAGCCCCACCCGGACGCCTTCAGGCGGCGTCGGGATTCCCAACCACGGCTCACCCCTCGCCAGCGCAACGGCCAGTTCAAGCGCGAGCCATGTCTTTCCACCACCCGGCTGGCCGTACAGGACGGCCCATCCGCCGCCGGTCAACACACCGTCACCGAGCAGGCTGGGCGGCTTCGGAATGTCCATCGCACAGAAGTCCGCCGCGCTGAGTGCCGCGTCGAAGAACCGTGAGTTGCTGGTCGCGCCGGCGATGCTCGCGATATTCGCCTTGAAGTATTCGGCGTCCGACTCCGCCCGACTTCCGGGGCGGGGCTGACTCCGTCGGGTCGTGGCGTTCACCGGCCACCTCCACGGCGGTCGCGCTCAGCGGCACGCCACGTCAGGAAATCCACCGTGACGCGTTCCCACTTGGGCAGGGGCTTCGCCTCGATCACGGCGGAGAGCAGCGGCCTGTCAGGCGTCGTGTTGATACGTCTCGCGAGGTCCAGCAGCTTGCGCGGGTCGTGGAATTCGACGACCTCTTCGCGGCGCCCGGACGGAGTCGCGGGGTCAGCCCAGAGAAGGTGGACCCGGTACCGGATACGCTTGCCGTTGGCGGCGAACAGAGCCGGTGACAGGCCAGCGTGGGCGGCGCGACGACTGGGGATTCCGGTTGGCGTTGCGGGGAATGTCTTGCTGCGGGGAGCCTGCAGAAGTACCTTCATGGCACTTGCCTTTGACGCTCGGTGCGGCCAACAGCCCGCCGGGCGTCTTGTTATCGATCCCTCGTGTGCGCTGCGCTGATGCTTCAACCGCGCCCCATCTGCGGGCGCTTTTGCGTTTCTACCACCGCATTTCGTGCTCACCTTGAGCGGTCTAGATTTGATATCCGCGATTCTAGCGGTGATTCGTACTAGCAAAATCCACTTGACAGGTCCGGCGCCCAACACGGGTCACGCGCCGGGCGCGAACACCTCCTGTTTGACGCCGCTGACCGGCAGCACCCTCGGCGCGGAGCCGTCCACCCGGACCACGTGGATCGGATCGAACAGGGCGTCGTAGCCGCCGACCATCGAGAGGCGGGCCATCTCAGCCAGCCACCGGATCGCCCACGCGAGGTCATCCCCGAGCGTCTGCAGGTAGGCCTCGCGGTGCTCCAGCGGGATGGACATGGGGTCCTTGCCCGCGAGCCCTTCAGGTCCGTGCGACATGGCCGCAGCGAAGCAGACCCCGGCCAGAGCCAGCAGGTCGTCTCGCGTCCACCTCTCACCGGCAGGGCTCACCGGCTCGCCGCGCTCAAGGCACGCGATCACGGCGAGAGCACGATCCCGGTTGAAGCTCACGTTGACCATCGGTGTCTCTTTCTGGGTGCGGAAGGCGGGCAGCCTTCGCGGAAGGTTCGGACCGAACGCGTCAGCCACCCGCCCCCGCAGAGTCCGCAGGAACCGGGCGCTCGCCGGAGGTGAGTCGACGAGAGCGAGACGCCCGGCCCCGCGTGTCCTACGACGCCGTGGCGCCGGTGGCCTTCGAGAAGCTCTCGCCGTGCCGCACGAGGATGTCGCACATCTGGAAGCTCGCCACCTCGATGAGGCCCTTCTTCTTCGACGTGAACGGGTCCACGACCAGCTCCAGCGCCCCGAACATGCCGATCAGCATTTCGCTCCAGACGCCGCAGACGAGGGCGTGTCCGGTGCCGCCGGTGCGATCAGAGCTGTTCATCGCAGACGAGCACTGGTTGGTTGCCAGCGCTTTCAGGCCGATCAGCTGGCCGTCCACGATGGGACCCTCCCAAAGCATCTTGGAGCCAGCCGCCGAAGCCACGAGCACCTGCGCGAGGTTCGCGGCCATCGTCGGGGTGGTGACCCAGCCCAGCGTTCCGGTGTCGCCGTTCGCGCTTGCGACCTGAGCAACCATCGCCATCAGCTTGGCGAACGTCGGAGCACCGCCCACCGCAGTCGCGTTGACGCCCGTGGCCTTGTAGATGCCGGTCGGCTCACCAGCCGCGCCGAGTCCGTGGAGCGCCGCGTAGTCGATGGCGCGGGAGTGGACCGCCGCGACGTCGGAGCGGACCAAGTTCTCCACGTCCGTGCTGGACTGGAGCAGGAGCTGCCGACTGAATGCCGTGGCGCTCTGCAGCGTCTTCGGCGCGAGCATCGCCATCGAGAGGGCCAAGTCCGACGTCGGCACGTCGCTGCCGTTCTCGGCGACCCAGTAGGCCGTCTGCGCCCCGGTCTGCTTCGGGAACGTGATCGGGGAGGTCAGGCCCGTCATCACCCGAGCGCCGAGTTCGATCACCGCCGTCCGGTTCCGCAGCAGCTCGATGAGCTCACCGGCCTGTTCGAACACCGTCTCGGCGCCCTTGCTGCCGACGTTGCTCGACAGGGTGCGAGTCGAGACTTGCAGCGGCACAAGCACGCCGCCGCGCCGCTTGACCTCGCCGGGCAGGAGCTTCTCCAGCTCACGGCTGACCTCGCCCTCCAGCCCGCCCTCGTCGATCCCCGCCGCGACACGGATCGCCCGAGCGTAGGAGTAGTTCTTGCGGTCGCGCTGGGACACGCCCAAGGACTCAAGCGACTCCGCCGCCGGTTGCGCGTGCCCAGCGTTCGTGCTCCGCGCCTTCAGGATTTCGCCCTGCACCTGCTCGACCGACATGCCGGAGCGAATCCACTCACCGGCACGGCCAGCCATGCCGTAGGCCGCCGCCACTTCGGCGATTTCCGCCGCGTTCGACTCGTTTGCCACGTGAACCTCCACGACCGGGCGGGAGGCGCCGCCCACGCTTCGCCCGACGCCCACCGTGGGGTCTGCCGGGACACTCACGAGACTCAGCTCCAAGGGCTCCCATGCGTTGACACGCCAGAGGTCCCCACGCTCCTTGTCCTTCTCGACCAGCCGCGCCGACTTCGGGATGTAGCCGACCGAGATGTTCTTGCGGATGCCGTCGCGCACGTCCTGTTCGACTTCCTGTCCACGCACGCTCTTGCTGAACCGGATGCGGGCACGCAGGACGTGGTCACCGTCCAGCCGCGCTGACTCGATGACGCCCACCTGATCGCCGCCGTGGTCCACGAGCACCGCAGCGGAGCCGCTCTTGAAGCGGGCCAGCTCCACCGAGCCGGGCGTGTGGTCCAGCACTTCACGCCAGAGCCCGAAGAAGCCGTTCCGCGTCACTTCGGCTTCGCTGCTGACCGCCACTTCGTAGAGCCCGCTCTCGCCAGTGACCGCTCGCACGGCGGCGCTGCGGTGGAGCACGCCTTCGCTTGGAAACTTCTGCATGGCACCTCCTCGTGCCCGAACTGTGAGCGGGCGCCACGCACACAGCAAGACCTCTCTCTGTGACGCTTGATAATCGTTGGCATGTTCGATATATTGATGCGTGTGTAAGCGCCTTACAGTGTCCACAAGGAGAGCCGACATGACGCCTGAGAAGCTGGAGAAGGAGCGCGGGGTGGTCATCGCCCGCCACGTGAAGCGGCTGGCCGAGCAGTACCCGACCGTCCGAACCATCCGGAAGTTCCTGTTCGACAGCCCGGCGGAGATCGTCCCTACGCAGGAGGAGGCCGCGAGGCTGCTCGGTTCACCGGCGACCCAGCTGCTCAGGAAGCAGGACTTCACCGACCACGGGATTCCGTGGGTGGACCACAAGGCGAAGGTCGTGCGCGTCGAGACCTGCCACACCGAGCAGGCGAGTTGGAGGGACTACCAGATTCGGGTGCGGTGGCCCGGCGGAGAGCAGGTCATCCCGGCCCGCATCACGCTCACGGACTCACACGGCAGAGACCCTCGGGCGGTGACCCTGCCGGGGTCGCGGGGAGAGACGCCCTACGCCGTCCACAACGGCACATGGCTCTGGAGCATCGTCCGGGCAGCCGAGGACATGGCCGGTGACTTGGGGTGGTCCACGGCGGAGTCTGCGGCGTTCATCCTCACCGGAAACGCCCCGGACCCGAGCTCACTCGATGCGAAGCTCCACCACCCGAACTGGGGTTCGCCGGTCATCGTCCTTCGCGTGCAGCCGTTCGTTGACGCGAAGCGGGTCCTCGCCGCGTACCGGGCCGCCCAGCAGCGTCTCGACGGGCCTCGCGTGCTCCGGCAGCGCCGCCGTCCGATTCAGCAGCGCAGCCTCCGGCTGTTCGACTTTGTGGAGGAGCACAGCGGTCCGTTTAGCCTCGTTGAGAGCCGCCGCCGTCGCCGGTCGTGGGGGCAGGTCCTCGCCGCGTGGAACCGCCGGTATCCCGACTGGCAGTACGCGGAGGCTCGGGCCCTCCGGCGGGACTACATCTTGGCTCGCGGGCGCCTGCTCCGGGGCATGAAGGACCACGCGAAGGCCTGAACGGTGGCAGAGGCCAGCCCGAAGGGTGTCAGCCGGTAGGTGACAGCCCGGCTGACGGTGTCAGCGGGGAGTGTCAGCGCAGTTCACGGCCCCACGCTGGCGATTCAGGGTGGCCGCCGGTACCCGCATCAGCCACCCGTCGCCAGTACCTTGCCCTATGCCATCTTGGCCGGAGTGGCGAGGCCGGGCACGAGCGCCTGAAGTCTGCGGACAAGTTCAGCCGCCCTGTTCGCGTACCCGTTGCCCGCATCCTTGGCCGTCTGCCGAACCCTCAACGCCACGGCGGTCTCGGCTTCGTATCGCCGCTTCGCACCCTCGGCCCCGCTATCAAGGTCCCGGTTGGCCACGTCAACTCTCGCTAGGCTCTCGATGTAGTCCTGCGCCAGCATCCGCACCTCTGCGTGGAAGATGTACAGGTCCCGTTGCAAGTCGGGGTCTTGCAGAAGGTGGAAGTCCGGCCCCATCGCGTCGAAGGGCTCCCACAACCGGAAAAGCGCCCGCATCCCGCTGATGGCGTTCGCGGACTTGACCTCGCTGTTGGGCAGGACCATGCAAAGGACCTGCGTGCCGTGGAGCATATTCACCAGCCGTTCGGCCACGGACCGCCGGGCGCGTTCCTCAGCGAGGCGGGCGTCCTCACGCGCTGCCCGCCTACCTTCCACCATCTCGTCGGCCATCCGCTTGGACTCGCGGGCGTAGGCGCGGGTGATGAGCACCAGCACCACGGTCGCCCCAGCGGTCACCGCCGCGCTCCACGCCTGCACTTGAACAGCCGTCACCGATACTTCGCTTTGAGCGCGCCGAAGGACTGGGTCCTGACGGGAGTTGGGCCAGAGCCGAACACCTGCACTCGGTTGTTCAGGTGGTCAACGACGTAGACCTTCCCGTTGTTGGACACCGCAATGCCGACCGGCAATGAGAACTGCCCGTTGCCACTTCCAGTGGAACCCAGTTGGCCTAGGTAGGCACCCCCGCTGGAGAAGATCTCCACTCGGTTGTTGTTCATGTCGGTCACGTAGATGTTCCCGGCGGCGTCGCTGGCCACACCATACGGGATGTTGAACTGTCCGTTGCCAGCGCCGGTGGTGCCCCACTGGGCGAGAAAGCTGCCCGTACTGGTGAACTTCTGGATGTGATTGTTCTCATCGGTGATGTAGACGAACCCGCTCGGGTCAATCGCAACTCCGAGGGGGAGGTAGAACTGGCCGCCACCACCCCATGTGCTGAGGGGAGTCCCGTCGCTAGTGAACACTTGGATCTGCGCATTGTTCAAGTCCACGACATAGACTTCACCACTCACGCCCACCGCCACGCCATAGGGGTTAGGCATGGTCCACTTCGACAGGAATGCCCCAACGGACGTGAACTTCTGAATGAGGCCGCCAGCGAAATCGGCGACAAAGACGTCACCGGTCGGACCCACGGCGACAGCACGCGGACCGTTGAATGGAAACTGCCCATCACCTGTACCTTCGGTGCCAAGCTGAGAGATGAACACGCCGTCGCCAGTGAACTTCTGAATACGGCTATTGCCACTATCGGCAACGTATACGTTTCCGAGGGCATCTACTGCGATGCCTCGGGGGTAGTAGAACTGCCCCGGCGCGCTGCCGAATGAACCCCATTGAGAAAGGTAGACCAACGACTGCGCGCTGACGCGGACCGGCAGGAGCAAGGCGAGTCCGGCGCAAGACATGAGTAGGCAGGCGGAGCGGAGTTGTTTGAGCATGGGCGGCCTTTCGGGTGCTGCGCCTCCGTGCGCGGCGGTGCATCCATAGCCTGACAAGCCTACTGCGTTCCGGGCGCCTGCGCTCACCGGTACTTGGCCTTCAGGGCGCCGAAGGACTCAGTGGTGGTGGGCGTCGCGGGACCCGAGAACACGTTGCCGACCCGCGTCCATGTCGTCCCACTCTCGTTCCCATGGTAGGCGTCGCCGTTCGCCGTAATTGCTAGAGGGGTGAGCCAGCCTCCACCGTTCTGCAGCGAACCACACGCAACAACTGAGTTGCTCGGAGCCTGCGCGGTCGCGGTGGACGCTCCGAGGTGGTAGGCCAGCGCGAGCATGAGGATGGAGGCAGACGCGTAGAACAGCTTCTTGAGGAACATGGGCGGCCCCGGGAGGCTCCGCGCATCCCTGCGACGGTGGTGCATCCCTGACCGTATGAGCCTACGCCCCGGCTGCTTCCCTCGCCAGACTCACCGGTACTTCGCCTTGAGGGCGCCGAAGGTCGTGGTGGTGGTGGGCGAGGCGGCACCAGAGAACACGTTCTGCACTCTTGCCCACGGGTCGGATGGGTTTCCGTTGTTCACCGTGGTCGAGTAGACATCCCCGTTTGCTGTGACTACCGCGCAGTAGCCGCCAACAGAGCCGAATGCCCCCACGATTGGGTTGCTGGGGGCCTGCGCGACGGCTGTGCTGGCACCGAGGTGGTAGGCGACGGCGAGGGCGAGGATTCCGAGGGTCACGTAGAAGAAGCTCTTTGCACGCATGGCGGCCTCCGAGCGTGGGTGGTGGTGAACTGCCACCATGATGATGCGCCCGCTCAGGGGCGTGCTCAACCGGGAGCGTGGCGGTCACTGTCCGGTTTGTGTCCGGTTGTTTCTCGGCAGACCCCGGCAGATCGCGGCAGACGAGATGCACGGAGGCCCACGCAACTCGTTGTGAAGGGCCGCGAGGCGCCACGAGGCGCCGGTAGCAGACACCCATCTGCTGCGCTTAAAATCCGCTGACCGCAAGGTCGTGGGGGTTCGAGACCCTCTCCCGGCACTCAGTGATTCCAGCGGCATGGTGCGGCCAGCACGAGAGGGCCAGCCCGCTGGGGCCAGCCCGCTGGGGCCAGCCCTCCGGTGCAGCGGCATCGGTGCGTTGGCGGTACAGCGCCTTGAGCCCGCCCCACGCTCGCGGGCGAGCGGGCAGCCTGCGAAGCCGGTGCGCGTGGGCGGCGCCGGGGGGCGTCCTGCGATGCCCGATTCGCGAGGCAAGTCGCGGGGAAGAACGTGCGCGAAACGTGCGCGAAACTTCGGGCTGCATGGGGAGTCATGACGAGTGCCGAACCGCTGTATTGGGTTGCTGCACCGCGTGCAGCAACAAGCATTGCGGTCATGCTGTTTGGTGCCGAATGGCGGTTCCCTAACTTGAAATTCGCTGACCGCAAGGTCGTGCAGGTTCGATCCCTGCTCCCGGCACCATGAACCGCAACGAGTTGCGCGTGGGCTTGTTGTCATTCCCACGCGCCGCTGCTTTCCGATAGTCCGTGTTCTCAACGGGGCCTCGCCGCACGCTGCTTCACGCGCCGGGCGGTCAACCGGCCCGCCTCGTCACCTTACGAGGCTGATGCGCACCGAGCTTTCGCGCCCTGCCCCGAGCAGCCGGGCGATATAGGTCCCCGGGCTCATCTGGATCCCCGTCTCATCGCGCCCGTCCCAGACCGCTTCGTGCCGCCCGGCGGCCAGGCCGCCATCGATCAGCTTTCGGA
The DNA here is from genome assembly GCA_903921835.1 of Candidatus Eiseniibacteriota bacterium. GTDB lineage: Bacteria > Eisenbacteria > RBG-16-71-46 > RBG-16-71-46 > RBG-16-71-46 > CAIXRL01. The sequence continues at coordinate 13,117 of CAIXRL010000482.1, forward strand.
TGAGGCGGCCCTGGACGTCGTAGAGCGACAGTTGCACGCGCCCCGCGGTGGCCAGCGCGAAGCTCAGCGTCGTCTGCGGTCCGAATGGGTTCGGAACGTTCTGCCCGATGGTGGCGCTCAGCGCGGGGGGGGTGTCGCCAACTCCCAGCGTGTAGCCGTCGGGGAAGTAACGCAGCATCACGCCACCTTCGCCGACCGCCCAGCCGTGATGCGGATCGCTGAACTGCATGCCGTAGAGTGTCGCCGACGTCCCGGTCGCCTGCTGCGTCCAGGTGTCTCCGCAATCCGTCGTGCGCACGATGGTACCGTACGTGCCGGCGCCCCAGCCGCTGCTCGAGTCCGCGAAGAACAACTCGTGGAGGTTGTACGACTGCGCGGGCTCCTGCAGTCCCCAGGTGGTGCCGCCATCGATCGTGTGGAGAATGAACCCTCCGGACATGTTCCCCCACCAGCCTGCGCCCCAGATCCAGGCGTGCCGGGAGTCCACGGCAACGACGCCGTCGAGTTCGCCGGCATAGGGCGCTGGTTGCAGGGACCAGTCCCCGCCTCCATCGGACGTGTGGAGGATGCCGGCCGAGCCGATATCACCTCCACCGACAACCCAGCCGTGGGTGGAATCGGGGAAGCTGATGCCGTAGATCCAGCCGCCCGGCCACGGCGCGGTCGCACAGACGCTCCGGCCCGTCCACGTCAGCTCGTCAGCGGAGCGCTCGAGGTCGCAGTATCCATCGGCCGCCCAGCAATCGAACCGCGACGTCGCGGCGAGCGCGGAGATGAACCCGTAGTACGTGCCATCAAGCTGTGGGGTCCAGGTGCCGCCGCCGTTCGTCGTGTGGAGCAGCGCGCCCCCGTACCCGTTCGGGGCGCCGCAGGCGGCCCAGCCGTGCTGCGCGTCGACGAAACGGAGCTTGTGGACTCGCAGGGTCGTGCCGCTGGCCTGGGCGTTCCATGTCCTGCCGCCATCGGTCGAGTGGAGGATCGTTCCGTTCTCGCCCCCCGCCCAGATGTTGTTCGAATCCGTGCACGTGACGGTGAACAGGGTTTGCGTCTGCGGCTGCGGAGCAATGGCCAGCCACGCGGGGGTGGAACGTGCGGGCATTGCGGTCGCGGCCATGACGAGTGATGTGAGCGCGGCGAGCGGGAGGTGGCGGCGCATGGCGTGGTTCCGATTCCGTGGGTGTGTGGGGACTGCGGGTGACCGGCGTCGGGGCGGGGTGCAATCGCTCGACCGCGCCCCGGATCTCGGATTCAAGCAGAACCATGATGATGGATTCGTGTTCCCTCGTCACTTCTCCCCGGCAGCCTCCAGGATCCGCCGACCGAAAGGTCGGGTGGGGGCGAGGCCCTCTACCGGCACCATTGTCTTGCAACGGCATGGCGCAGCTGCCGTCTTCGCGCGGCCGAGTGGTGCGCACCGCGTCGGCACGTTGGTCGTGCCGGCAACGAGTCTGACCGCGCGCCTCAGTCGCGGTAGATCATGCCCCAGGTCTTGACCTGTCCCTTGGCGGCGTTGCCCTTGTAGGGTTTGGTCGTGCCCTTGGAGAAACCGCCGAAGTCGATCGTGAACCCGCCCGTGGCCGCGTCGTACAGGAACGGCGAGCCGGTCTTGAACGACTGGATATGAACGTTCGTGTCCCAGGGATCGCAGATCGTCGCGTACTTCGTGCCGAACATCTCGCGGACCGTGTCCACCACCACCCAGTGCGCCCCGCCCAGGTCCCAGTCGACGCCGAGGATCACCGGATTGACCATGACCGCGGGGCCGAGGCCTGTGATCACGCCCGTCTTGTCGACCAGCTTCTGCGGCACGCTCTCGGGCTGCGTCGTCTCCGCCTTCCAGGTGCCGGTCGTGAAGCTGTTCAGGATCGCCGCCAGCTTGTCCGGATAGGTGCCGGTGGTCTCGGGCGCGTACGCACCCCCCATGGCCGCCTCGTACTTCTTGTAGATGTCCTTCTCCAGCGTGAGGGCAGTCTTTCCGGGCTTGATCTTGTTGATCTTGAAGACACACATCATGACGCTGGCGATCCCGCACGACATGTCGGCTTCCTGGCCGTACACGAGGTGCATGTCGCCAAAACGGGTGAACCGGCTGAACCAGGCCACGGAAGCCTCCTTTGCCGTCACGAAGCGAACGTCTTCCAAGGACGACCAAGCTAATGCCGTTCCCGGGCGGCCTTCAACCCTTCGATTGCCGGCGCGGCCGACGTGAGTTTGCGGCGCCCCGGGAGTAGGCTCGCCCGGTGACACGGGCTCCGGGTTCCGCCGCCCTGTTGCGACGTCACGCTCGAAACCTCGTTCTTCCCGCAATCCACCGGAGTGCGATCATGCCCGTCATGTCGCTGAAGGGTGCGCGCAGCGCCGGACGCTTCGTCCGCGCTCTCGCCGCCACCGCGGCCGCCACCGCGATGCTCGTTCTCGCCGCCGCCGCCGCGTCCGCCACCACGGGTGGCCACGGCAACGTCATCAACATCCCGTTCGAGCGCTACGAGCTCGCCAACGGGCTCACCGTGATCCTCGCCCCGGATCACGCGACACCGCAGGCCACGGTCGACGTCTGGTACCACGTTGGCTCCAAGAACGAGGCCGCGGGCCACACCGGCTTCGCGCACATGTTCGAGCACGTCATGTTCACAGGCTCCGCGCACGTGCCCTACGGCACGCACGACCGTCTCACCGAGGGCGTGGGCGGCGACAACAACGGCTCCACGTCCAACGACCGCACGCAATACTACGAGGACGTTCCGGCCAACTACGTCGAGAGCGCGCTGTGGATGGAGGCCGACCGCATGGGCTTCCTGCTCGACAAACTGGACGAGACCAAGTTCGTCGCCCAGCGTGACGTGGTGAAGAACGAGCGCCGGCAGCGCACGGACAACGTGCCGTACGGCCGAGCCTACGAGATTCTCACGTCGGCCATGCTGCCCGATGGGCACCCGTACTCGTGGCCGATCGTCGGCTACATGACCGACCTGCAGAAGGCCACCGTGGACGACGTGAAGGACTTCTTTCGCCTTTACTACGCGCCCTCCAACGCCACGTTGTCGGTCGTGGGCGATTTCGACCCGGCGCAGGTGCGCTCGTGGATCACGAAGTACTTCGTCGACCTGCCCGCGGGTGCGCCCGTCACGCGGCCGGCGGTGCCGACCGTCACGCTGGCGGCGCCGAAGCGGCTGGTCTACGAGGACCGCGTGCAGGTGCCGCGCCTGTACGTGACGTGGCCCTCCGCGGGCGAGGACGACGACGACTACTACGCCCTCGACGTCATGTCCGACATCCTGGCGGGCTCGCGCACGGCTCGTATCACCAAGGCGCTCGTTTACGACCGGCAGACGGCCACGGCCGCGAACATGTTCAACGACGGCAACGAGAAGTTCGGCAGCGCCCTGCTCATGATCACGCCGCGTCCCGGCCACACGCTGACGGAGCTGGAAGCCAGCGCCGACTCGATCCTCGCGCGTTTCCTGCAGGAGGGACCCACGGCGGACGAGATGGCGCGGGCGCTGGCGGGCACGGAGTTCGGGTTCGTCTCGGAGCTGGAATCGAACCTCGGCAAGGCGGAGATCCTGAACAGCGGCGCGGCGTTCCACGGCGATCCGGGCTACTACAAGACGGCGTACGCGAAGCTCAAGGCGGTGACCGCCGCCGACGTGAAGCGCGTCGCCGCGAAGTACCTGGTCCCGGGCCGGGTCGTTCTGAGCGTGGTGCCCGCGGGCAAACCGGAGCAGGCCTCGAACGCCGGGCCGAGCACGAAGGTCACGGTCTCGCCGGATGGCGGCCACTACCTGATGGAGGCCAAGTGATGCGGCCCTGTGATGTGACCCGGCGGGCGCTGGTCGCGCTCGCGCTGACGGTGGTGTGCGCAACCTGCGCCGCTCCGCTGCACGCGCAGTCGAAGCTGGACCGCGGCGTCGCTCCGACGCCGGGACCGTCGCCCGCGATCCGCGTCCCGGTGTGGACGCACGCGAAGCTCGCCAACGGCGCCGAACTGGTGGTGACGCCCAAGCATGACCTGCCGCTCGTGTCCGTGTCGATCAACTTCGTGGGCGGCTCGTACGCGTTCGAGCCGGCCGGCAAGGTGGGCACCGCGGCGTTCGCCGCGCAGATGCTCAGCGAGGGCACCGCCGCGCGCACGGCCGACCAGTTCTCCGAGGCCCAGCAACTGCTGGGCACCAGCATCAACGCCAGCGTGACGGGGGAGTCCGGCTCGATCGGCTTCACCGCCCTGGCCGACAAGCTAGGGCCGGCGCTGGACCTGGTGGCGGAGATGCTGCTGCATCCCACGTTCCCGACCGCCTCTCTGGAACGCATCCGCGGGCGCACGCTGGTGCAGCTGAAGCAGGCGAAGGACCAGCCCAACGCCATCGCCGCGAACGTGTTCTCGAGGACCGTATTCGGCACCGAGCACCCGTACGGCCGCGTCATGACCGAGGCCACGGTGCAGGCCGTCACGCGGGACGACATCGTCGCATTCCACGCCACGTACTTCCGTCCCGGCCGCTCGGTGATCACCGTGGCGGGTGACGTGGATCCGGCCGCGGTGAAGACGCTGTTCGAACGCGCATTCGCGCTCTGGGCCGCGGGCGGCGAGCGTCCCGCGTGGCAGTATCCGCCGGCGCCGGTCGCGCCCGCGACGCGGATCTACCTGGTGGACAAGCCCGGCGCGGCGCAGTCGGTGTTCGCGATCGGCCTGCCCGGCCCGCCGCGCAGCACGCCCGACTACTTCGCCCTCCAGGTCATGAACACGCTGCTGGGAGGGTTGTTCCAGTCGCGGCTCAACCACGACATCCGCGAGGTGCACGGGTTCAGCTACGGCGTCAACTCGAGCTTCGGCTTCGGGCGCGGGCCCGGCGCGTTCAGGGCCGGCGGCGGCGTCATCACCGCCAAGACCGACAGCGCGCTGATCGAGTTCATGATGGAGTTTCGCGGCGTGCAGGGCGGGATCCCGTTCACCGACGACGAGATCCAGCAGGGCAAGGAATCGCTCGTGCAGTCGCTCCCGAAGCGGTTCGGTTCCGTGAACGCCGTCGCGGGCTCGGTCTCCAGTCTGTTCACGCAGGACCTGCCGCAGACCTACTACCGCGACTATCCCGCGAATGTGCGGGCGGTCACGCGCGAGGACCTGGTGCGGGTGGCGAAGAAGTACATCGACCTCCAGCACCTGGACATCGTGATCGTGGCGGACCGCTCGGCGGTCGAAGCCCCGCTGGCCGCCACGGGAATCGCGCCGATCGTGCTGCTCGACCTGGAGGGCAGGCCGGTGGCATCCGGCAGCGCTGTCCCGACGGGAGCGGGCGGCAGGTAGGCGGTCACCTGCAGCCCTTCGCCCGGGCCTCGCTCCGCGGGGCCCGGGCGGTGAGGCCACGCTTGCCGGGACACCGATCAACGGCGGTGGCAGCCATCGCTCTTGGCCACGGCAACGGGCGCTCCGGGATTCAACGGTTCCGCCTCGCGGGGAGGCTCCCTGGGCTCCGCCTCCGTCCACGGCTGCTCGCTTCGCGTCCGGGCCGCCATGTCCCCTGAACTGCGGCCCTCCATGCCGCGCTCGTCCGCTTCGCGGCACTTGCAGCCTTCCGCCGGGCCATCTCCAGGGCCGCGCGCTCGTCGGGGAGCGCCGCTTCGCACTCGCGGTCGTCCGCCGGCCATCGCACGCGCGCCTGTTGCTCGCGCCCCGGTCGCTGCGCATCGGGACCGCGGTCGGCGCGATTCTCCTGGCTACCGCCGCGTTCGTCAGACGACCCGGCCCGGCCGACGCGCCGGCGGCGAGCTCGTGGTGGTGGCCTGGTGGATGAAGTACGCCTCCGGGTTGGTGTGGGGTTCGATCCCGTGCAGAGCGCGATCTTGCGCCCGCAATGCCGCGGCCGGTGTGAGCTCGCCGGCGTCGCGCTGGCCGACCTGGTGTGCGTGGGGGCGGGTGCGGTCACCGATCGCCGCTCGATGTGGACGCCGGGGATGAACCAATGCGCGCTCACCTGTCACCCGTCACGATCCACGAGTTGGACGGGCCGCGGCTGCGGGGAGACGCGCACCGCGACCGCCTCCGGCGCGCTCGCGCCGCGACTGGGGTGGACCAGGTGACCTGCCGCGGGCGATCCCGCGGCACCGGCCGGTTCCGGCCAGCACATTCTTCGCTCCCGGCCCGCGATTCGAGAGACGTCCGGGCCCGGCCCGGTTTCCCACTGATGTCATCGTGCCCGGATGAGAGATGAGACGAGTTTCTTGCCAGGCGAGCTGCGATGGTTCAAACTACAGACTTGCCGAAGGTGTGCTGACAGCTCTCGAGAGGTTCCCGGTCTTCGGCGCGGACTCCTCTCCCGTTCTCGGGAGGTTTGCCTTGTTTCAAATGAGATTACGTTCGACTCATCTGTCCTTGCTCGGCGTCGTTGCGGCGCTTTCGATTGGGGCCTCCGCCTGCCTCGCCGGCACCGTCACCCACTCGGCCGCGCTTCCCCTGTCGGCGACGAACTGGTCCAGCAGCATGAGTTTCCCCAAGTTCGATTCGTCGCTGGGTTGTCTGGACAGCGTCTGCTTCAGCCTGAGCGGGTACGTTCAGGGCGTCGGCAAGTTCGAGAGCCTGGATGCGAGTCCGGCAACGGTGACGATGAATCTGCAGGCGACCCTGACGCTCATGCGTCCGGATGCGACGACGCTGGTGGTCACGATCCCGGTGGCCCAGACGGTGGACAACGTGACGGCTTTCGACGGCGTCGCTGATTTCGGGGGGACCTCCGGCAAGACCTACTCCGCGCTTTCGTCCAGCAGCGTCGACGGCGGTTGCTCGGCGGCTGTTGCCGACCGGACGCTTTTCACGGGGACCGGAAACATCATTCTCCCGTGCACGGCGGCGGGCTCGTCGAACGGGAGCGGTGCGGGCAACCTGATCCTCCAGTTCAACACGGATGCCTCGGCCAGCGCGCAGGTGACCTACCATTACTCGACCTGTGCAACCCCGACGAAGTCGTCCTCGTGGGGCACGCTGAAGGCGCTCTATCGTTAACGACGAATGTGTCGAAGTTGGCTTCACGGCGACCACCTTCATTCGTGAGGGTGGTCGCCGTGTTCCTGGTTGGGCTGCGCGCGCGAGGCCCGTCGGAAGCACGGTGAGGGGCCGGTCGGGGTTCGCTGCGGATCGTGGCTCAGGTGACAGCCGTGGCGCGCTGTCGCGGGGAGCCCGGGCCGCCGCGGCCGACGTGTGGAACGAAGGTGGCGATGCGCCCGAGGCGGAGGCGCCGGCGGAGCCGCGCGGGCGCCTGTGCGGCGTCCCGGGCTGTAGCGCCGCGTCCCGCTGCGCAACAGCGCTGCGTTTCAGCGCGGAACGCCGCAAACGGACCTGCGCCGCCGCCGCGGACGTGCGCGCCGCTGCGACAAGCACTTGCGCCCACACGGGCACGTGGCACGTCGGGTGCTTTGGAATATGGGTGCAGACGCTGCGCGATCCGCCGGCATCCATCCGAAGCGCCGGCGGGGCGCGTCGCAGACCCGAAGCCGCATGGAGAACCCTCATGACGCTCATCCGCTGGACTCCGGCCCGCAGCGCCCGCCTCGTGGACTTTCGCACCGAGGCGGACCGACTCTTCGAAAGTCTCCTCAGGCCCCGCTCCCAGCTGGCGGGAGGGGCCGACACCCTCAGCCCGCCCGTGGACATCGAGGAAACCCCCGAGGCGTTCGTGCTGCGCGCCGACCTGCCTGGCGTGGCGCAGAAGGACGTCAAGGTCAGCTTCACCGGGGACACGCTCGTGCTGCGCGGCGAGCGCAAGCCCGTGAACGAGACGCGCGAGGGTTCGCTGCACCGCACGGAACGCGTCCATGGAGCCTTCGAGCGCACGTTCACGCTGACCGCGCCGGTGCGTGGCGACCAGATCCAGGCAACGTACCGCGACGGCGTCCTCGAGATCCGCGTGCCCAAGGCCGAGGAGGCCCGGGCGCGTGAAATCGAGGTGCAGGTCGGCTAGCCGGGACGATTCATGAGCCCGCCGCCTGCGAGCGCGATCTGCGCGTCATCCGGACCCACCTTCGGTGGGTACCCCGAAGCTCGACCGGCCGCTGTCGTCACCGTGTCTCCAACACGGCTGCGGCGCGGCCGACCGATCTTCTTGCGTCTGACGCACATCTCGCACTCTCGGCTGGCGGTCCATGAATCGTC
>CAIXRL010000483.1 GCA_903921835.1 Candidatus Eiseniibacteriota bacterium
AGAGTGCGAGATGTGCGTCAGCCGCAAGAAGATCGGCCGGCCGCGCCGGAACCGTGTTGCAGACACGATGAGGACAGCGGCCGGTCGAGCTTCGCAGCGGATGACGCGCAGATCGCGCTCGCAGGCCGCGGGCTCATGAATCGTCCGGGCTAGCTTGTCGGCCGCGGGCGATGTCGGCATGTGGCCCCGGCGCGCCCACAGAGGCCCCGGCGCGACGGCGAGTGAAGTTTGCCGAAACTCCGGCCCACTTCCGCGTCCCTGGCCCTCGGAGTGACCTGCGACGCCGGACCACGACGGCTGCCGCCCTTGGCCCGCTTGATGCTGCTCATCCGGCACGTCGCGGCACTGGTCCCTGGCGACCGCCACGCTTCGCCGCGGATTCCCACGAGCACGTGCGCAGGCCCGCGATCGCCCACTCCCGGACCTGCGCCACGATTGTAGTAACCGCCACGGCTGGCCCTGGATTGCCGTCACGGCAGGCCAGACGCTCACGTTGACGTCGCACGGGAGACCAGATGTCGCCTTCGCTTCCCACTCACTGCGCGAACCCGGAATGCGGCCGGCCCGCCGTCCGGCAGATCCACTGCTCGTCGCAATGCGTCGCGATCGACGCGTTCGACGGGCCACCTGTCCTTGCCCAGCACGTCACGTTTCGCTGTTCGCAGTGCGGTCACACGTGGTCGGTGAGGGGATATGCCTCCGACCCAGGGTCCCTGCTGGTGGGGAATGCGGGCCGCTCACCGAGGAGGCCCCTGGCAAACAACCAGAGCCGGTGAGGCCGGCGCGAGGTTCGGCTTCGCGGGACTCTCGCGAGGGATCCTGCGAGGTGACGTTCCCGTGCCGCCGCGGCGAATCGTGAACGGCCCGGTGCGACTCGACGACGCCTGCCCACCGCTTCCTCGAGACGGAGGCGGTGGGCGGGTCGCAGACAACCGGTGGGTGCTGATCAGGGGAGCATCCTGCGGAACGGCTCGGCCTCGGCGGGCACCCGCTTCGGCCCGGCACCGAACAGCAACTGCTGGTAGGTGACACCGCGGCCGCAGCAGTTCGTGCTGTCCGTCGGGTTCGGTCCGAGGCGCGTGACGGGAAGCTATTTCAAGCGCCCCTCGTCACGTCCCCCGCGTACACGTGCAGCCGGTTGTAGAGCGTCTTGAGGCTGATGCCCAGCAGTTGCGCCGCCTTCTTCTTGTCGCCCGCGCACTGCTCCAGCGTGGCCAGAATGAGCTGGCGCTCGGATTCCTCGAGCGATCCGCCCACGTCGGCCGCGGGGGCGGCCGCGCCGTTCCCGTTGGAGAGCTCCGGGAACTCGATCATGCCGTCGCACAGGATGAATGCGCGCTGGATCTCGTTCTTCAGTTCGCGCACGTTCCCGCGCCACGAGTAGCTGCGAACGCGGTCCCGCGCCGCGGGGCTGAGACGCTTCGTGGTGCCCTGCTCGGCGTTGAGCCCCTCGAGGAACTGCTCGGCCAGCAGCAGCACGTCGCCGTCGCGATCTCGCAGCGGTGGCAGCGTGATCGGGAACACGTTGATCCGGTAGTACAGGTCCTCCCGGAGCTTGCCGTCCTGCACGGCCTGCCACGGCACGCGATTGGAAGCCGCGACCAGGCGCACGTTCACGGGCACGGGCTGGTCGCCCCCGACGCGGAGAAGCGAACCCGATTCGAGCACGCGCAGGAGCTTGACCTGGAGCTCGATCGGCATCTCGGTGATCTCGTCGAGAAACAGCGTTCCGCCGGCGGCGCGTTCGAAACAGCCGCGCCGCAACTGCGTCGCGCCGGTGAAGCTGCCCCGCTCGTGGCCGAAGAGCTCGCTCTCGACCAGGTTCTCGGGAATGGCGCCGAAGTCGATCGGGAGAAAAGGACTGCGCCGGCGGAGGCTGTTCTCGTGAATTGCCCGCGCGACGAGTTCCTTGCCGGTGCCGCTCTCGCCGGTGACGAGCACCGTGGCGTCCGTGGGGGCAACCTTGGTGATCAGGTCGTACACCTTCTGCATCGCGGGCGACGCGCCGATCATGCGGCCAAATCGGCCGAGCTTGCGCAGTTCGCCGCGCAGGCTGCCGACCTCTTCCTTGAGCGAACGCAATCGCAGCACGTGGGCCAGCACGGTCTTGAGGCGGCGCGTATCGACGGGCTTCGTGAGGTAGTCGAGCGCTCCCAGCCTCAGGGCTTCGATCGCGGAATCGACCGTCGCCATGCCGGAAACAATGACCACGTCGGCCATGGTCGTGTCCCGCAGTTCCCGCAGCAACTCGATGCCGTCGCCATCGGGGAGGAACAGGTCGATCATGACGAGGTCGGGCGGGCCGTCCGCGAGATGCTCGCGCGCTTCACGCAGCGACCGGGCGCCGGTGACAGTGAAGCCCTCCTGCGTCGCGACCTCGGCAACCCCTGCGAGGAAATCGGCATCGTCGTCGACGAACAGCGCGCGCAGCATATTTGGGCCTCGTTGCCGGGTGAGATTCGACCCCGACTATTGCACGGGGTGACCGCCCGGCAAAGCCCCCTTCCCGTTTGCGCCCTCACGGGCTGGCCGCTTCGCCTGGCCGGGCGTCACAGCAGGGCACTGCCCCGCGGGGCGCGCGGGAGGCTGTCCGGAACGCGCAAGCCCAGCGCACGCCACCGGTTCCGGAACCGCCGCGCCCGCGCCTACTTCACGTGCGGGACCGCAACGCGCGCGTGGGCCAGGATCTCGGGAAGCACGCTCTCGATGCCGTGAATCACGAACTGGACCGCCACGGTGGCCAGGATCAGCCCCATCAGCCGCGTCGCGATGTTGAGCCCCGACGACCCCAGGAAGCGCGCGATGCGCGACGCGTTGAGCAGCATGATCCACACCGTGGCGATCGCGATCAACAGCGCCACCAACAGCACGACCATGTTGGGAATGGACCTCGCGTCGCTCGCGAGCACGATGACGGTCGTGATCGCGCCGGGGCCCGAGACGATCGGGATCGCCAGCGGCACGACCGCAATGTCCTCACGGCTGAGCGCCTCGTGGAGCTCCTCGGGCGTGTGCTGCAGGCGCGGCGACTGCGCGTGCAGCATCCCGAGCGCGACCGAGAACAGGATGAGTCCGCCCGCGATCTGGAACGCCCCGATCGTGATCGCGAAGAACTTGAACAGCAGCGAGCCCGAGACCGCGAAGGCCAGCAGCACGGCGAAGGCGATCGTGGACGTCCGGCGCGCAACCCGGTGCTTGGCCTCGGGCGGATAGCCACCCGTGAGCGTGAGGAACACGGACGTGACCAGCAGCGGGTTGATGATCACCAGCAGCGATGGGATCGCGACCACGGCGAAGGAGAAGATGCCTTGCATGTGCCGGGTCTACGGCATGGGTCCGGCGCCGTCAAGCACGCCACCCGCTTTGAAAGATCTTCCTTCGCCCATGCACGAATCTCCGTTGAGGGCGCCCGCCGCGCCGCACGCCGGGCCTCCGAGGGCCCGCCGCGACCCGTCACTTCGCACCCCCGCATGGAGTTGGGGGTGCGCGCCTGCCCGCGCGAAGCCCGGCACGGAACTGGCGGAGAGCTCCGGCGTGTCAGAGCGCCTCGTGACCTCACCCATCCTCATGGAGCAGCCAATGAGCACGACTTCCGTCGCCCCGCAGGCCAGGACCTCCTGGGACATCGATGTCGCACACTCGAGCATCCGGTTCTCGGTGAAGCACCTCACCATCTCTGCCGTGCACGGCCGTTTCGATCGCTGGACCGGGAGCATCGTGCTCGACGATGCCGGCATCGAGCGCTCGCAGGTCAGCGTCCGCATCGAGGCGGCGAGCATCAACACGCACGAAACCCAGCGGGACGCGCACTTGCGGTCAGCGGACTTCTTCGACGCGGGCAAGTACCCCGCGATCACGTTTCGCAGCACGCACATCGAGAAGACGCTCGGCGGCAGCTTCCAGATGGCAGGCGACCTCACGATCGCCAGCGTGACGCGCAGGGTCGCCCTGATGGTCGAACTCATGGGCCAGGCCAAGGATCCCTACGGTAACGAACGCGCCGTTTTCACGGCAACAACCACGATCGATCGTCGCGACTTCGGGCTGGTCTGGAGCCAGGTTCTGGAGGCCGGCGGCCTGCTCGTCGGGGAAACGGTCACCATCGAGATCTCGGTCGAGGCCGTCCGCCGGATCGAGAAGCTCACCAAAGGAGCGCGGTCATGAAGCGGCTCCTGCTCGGCGCAATGTTCATCACCCTGTTCGCGACCGGGATCGGTTGCGCGAAGATCCAGGCGCAGCCCGGGCTGCAGGTTTCCATGAACTCGCCGGGAAGCTCCGTCGAGGTGTCCTACTTCTACGACACCCTGTCACCCACGGGCGAGTGGATTGACGACGCGACGTATGGGTGGTGCTGGACACCCTACGACATGGCCGCCGGCTGGCGGCCCTACAGCAACGGCCACTGGGAATACACCGACTACGGCTGGAGCTGGGCCTCGGACGAGTCCTGGGGCTGGGCGACCTACCACTACGGCCGCTGGCACTTCGACGACACGTACGGCTGGATCTGGGTGCCCGGCAGCGAGTGGGCGCCGGCGTGGGTCGCGTGGCGGTACGGCGACGACTGCGTCGGCTGGGCTCCCCTGCCGCCGTCGGCGGGTTGGAGCGTGTCCGCGGGCCTCGAGTTCCGGGACGCGAACCGGATCCCGTCCCACGAGTGGTGCTTCGTGCCGCGGCAGCACCTGCTCGATGCGAACGTGCGCATGCAGGTGACCTCGGTCGCACGCAACTCCACGATGCTCTCGCGCTCGCACGATGCGACCCGGTTCGAGGTGCGCAACGGCCGGCCGGCCAACGTCGGGTTCGACGCCGTCCAGGCCGAGAGGCTCGTCGGACGCCACGTACCAACCGTGAAGATCGTGGACGTCGGAACGCCCGGGCGCGGCAACGGTCGTGCGGTCGCTGGCGGCGTCGGCTTCTATCGCCCCACGGTGAAGCCCTCGCCGGCAGGGCACGTACCCGTGCCCGCGGCACGCCGGAGTCCCGCACCCGCCTCCGAGCTGCAGCGCCAGCAGGCGGTGCAGCAACGCAGGCTCGCGAGCGATCTCGCCGCCGAGAGCAAGCGTCTCGCGCTCGACCAGCAAAACGATCTGCGCGCACGCGCACCCGGGCCCGCGGCCGACCAACTCCGGCAGCAGCACGCCGCCGAGCAGCAGGCCTTCCAGGCGCACGCGGCGCAACAGCGCGAGGTGCTGGCGCAGCGAATGCAGAAGCAGATCGTGAGGCCGGCGCCACCGGCGCGTGGCAAGCCGGCCCAGGGCAACGGCAATGGCAACGGCCAGCCGCCAAAGCAGGACCGCGGCGACGACCGGGGAAAGGGCGGCAAGTGACGTGAAGGCGCTGACGATGCACCGCTTCACCGCCGCGACTCGCGTGAGCACGCGGAGGTGACCGGGAGCCGCGCCGCGCTCCGACCCACGCGCATCCACCGCAACAAGACACCACGCACTTCGGGCCCGCCGCCCCACGGCGGCCTGCCCAGACGAGGTTCGAGATGAAGATCATGATTGGGGTCGACGACTCCCCCTGTTCGCAGGCGGCATTGGCGTTCGTCAGCAAGCTGACCTGGCCGGCCGATGCCAGCGTGACGATCGTCTCGTCGGTCATGCTGCCGGCATCCGCCTACCTGGCGGCCTACGTTCCGGCCGACCTCCAGTTCAACGAGTGGCTGGACGAGGTCACGAAGTTCCACAGGGACGTCGTGGCGCGCGACGAGCGCGCGCTTCGACACGCGGGCATCAAGGTCGAGTCGCGCGTGCTGCAGGGCGACCCGCGCGAAACGCTGGTCGAGGAGGCGAAGAGGGACCACGTCGACCTTCTCGTCGTCGGATCGCACGGGCGAACCGGCCTCGACAAGCTGCTGATGGGAAGCGTGGCGTCGCACGTGGTGACGCACTCCCCGTGCAGCGTGCTGGTGGTCAAGAAGCAGGCCGCAGCGGGCTAGCCCCGGCACGGGGCGCAGTTCGTCACCACGCCGCCGGCAGGCTGCGATGAGTACCGCACCCGCCGTGCACTCCACCCAAGAAGGAGAATCATCCATGCCTCCTCACAAGCGCCGTTTCGCCGTGTTCGCGCTGGCAACACTCCTGGCCGTTTCGGCCGGATGCAGCAAGGACAGCAAGAGCCCCTCCTCGCCGGGCGCCGACACGACCGCGCCGACGGTGAGTTCCACCAACCCCCTCAACGGCGCCACGGGCGTGGGCGTGATCTCGGCGACGTTCGACGAGTCCATGACCGCCTCCACGATCACGGCGGCCACCTTCGCGGTGACCGGACCCGGCGCGGCCTCCGTGCCCGGCACCGTCACCTATGATGCGTCGTCCAACACGGCGAAGTTCACGCCAACCAGCGCCCTCGCGGTTGGCACGGCCTACACCGCGACGATCACGACCGGGGCACAGGATGCCGCCGGCAACGCGATGGCGAGCAGCAAGGTGTGGGCCTTCACGACTTCCGCGGGTTCCAGCACCCAGCTGGCTCCTGCCCTCGCCTCGGCTTCCACGTTCGTGGTCCTCGCCGGCTCGACCGTCACCAGCACGGGTGCGACCGCGCTGACGGGCAACCTGGGTGTGAGCCCAGGAACCGCCGTGACCGGCTTCCCGCCGGGCACCTTCACGGGCGCGAAGCACGCGGGCGATCCGACCTCCGCGGCAGCCATGGCCGACCTGACCGTGGCCTACAACGACGCGGCCGGACGGACACTGTCGCCTGTGACCGTCGCCGGCAACCTCGGCGGCCTGACGCTGCCTCCGGGTCTCTACAAGTCCACCTCGTCGCTCGCGATTTCCTCGGGCGACCTGACGCTGGATGCGGGCGGCAACGCGAACGCCGTCTTCATCTTCCAAATGGCCTCGACGCTGACGACGACGTCCGGTCGCGCCGTGATCCTGGCGGGAGGCGCCAGGGCGTCGAACATCTACTGGCAGGTCGGCAGTTCGGCGACCTTCGGGACGACGTCCGTGTTCAAGGGCACCGTCATGGCGAACCAGTCGATCACACTGAACACAGGTGCGGCGCTGGACGGCAGGGCGCTGGCGCGGATCGGCGCCGTCACCCTGGCCGGCAATGCGGTGGTCCTGCCCACGCCGTAGTACTCCGAAGTCGGCCGACGGGGACGCTTCCCGCCGGCCCGGCCACGACGGCGCGCGCTATCCCAGCCTCGCCATCACCGCGCGCACCGTGCTGCTCCAGCCGCGCTCGTCGAGCACGCTCTCGACGAAGCGCGACTGCAGCTGGCGGCGGAAGACCTCCTCGCGCCCTTCCGGCGTGAGGTCGGCCCACGCGGGCGCGGGCAACGGCAGGCCGTCCAGGTCCCGCTCGCGGTGGGCCCCGAGCGCGGCTTCGATCTGGAGCTCCACTTCCTCGCGCGAGCGCATCGGGTGTAGCCCTCCACGTCGATGCCCTTGCCGCTCATGCACTCCGCGAGCTGCCTGCGGGCGCGGACGACGTTCTGCAGGAACGTGTTCACGGTCATGCCCACGCCCGCCGCGATGGCGCGGTCGGGCCGCTCTGCCCCCAGCGCAAGCCGCGCACGCATGGCCTCGAGCGGCTTGCGGGCGAGCCTGTCGAAGCACTCGCGGATCGCGCGCGCGATGAACGGGTCCGCCGGCGGAGCGGGCTCGACGACCACGTCCGGCAGGTCCTCCGGCGGCAGCAGCAGCACTCGCCCGCGCTTGCGCGCCTCGTTCCGGGCGAGGTTGAGCGCCAGCACGATCGCGAAGCGCAACGACGCGTTCTCGCCTGCGAGTTCGCGGGCCGGGTCCTTCGCGAGCTGCCACATGCGCAGGAACGTCTCCTGCACGATGCCCTCGGCATCGACGGCCAGCGCAAAGGGGGCGAGGCTGCGACGGATGGGGCGCTCGACGCGCCCCATCCAGTCACCGAATGCCCGCTCGCTGCCTTCACTCGTGTCGATCCACAGCACGTCGAGCTCAGTCACGGGCGGACTCCGGGTGAGTCATGGTGTTCATTTGGTCTGGGGATCGGGCCGCTCGGGCGCTTCCAACATCAACTGCCATGCGCTGAACGGGGAGCGACCCGTGAAGTGACCGACACGATCGCCCCACGTCACGGTTAACCCGGACTATTCATGAGCCCGCGGCCTGCGAGCGCGATCTGCGCGTCATCCGCTGCGAAGCTCGACCGGCCGCTGTCCTCATCGTGTTGACAACACGGTTCCGGAGCGGCCGGCCGATCTTCTTGCTGCTGACGCACATCTCACACTCTCGGCTCACGGTTCAGTAGAATAGTCCGGGTTAAGCCCAATGCCGGTAAGTTAGCGAGAGTCGGCATCGGGATCACCGCTTCCTCGGGTAGTTGCTCATCTTGATCTTGACCGCTCTGGGGTAGCGCCGCGAGCGTCGTGGGGGCAGGACGAGCTGGGCGAGGTCGAGGTGCAGTTCTGCGATGCGGCGCG
>CAIXRL010000484.1 GCA_903921835.1 Candidatus Eiseniibacteriota bacterium
CCCGAACACCACCATGCGGTCGCGCAGCGGGTCGTAGATCGCGCTGTGGCTGCACCGCACGCTCGGCGGGGTGCCCGAGGGAGTGATTTGCGTCCAGGCCGGCGTGCCCGCCAGCGACAGCGCCCAGACGTCATTGAAGTAGGAGGAGCCCGCACCCCCGAACACCACCATGCGGTCGCGCAGCGGGTCGTAGATCGCGCTGTGGCTGCACCGCGCGCTCGGCGGGGTGCCCGAGGGAGTCAACTGCGTCCATGCCGGCGTGCCCGCAAGCGACAGTGCCCAGACCTCGTTGATGTAGGGGGAGGAGGCCGATTCACCCCCGAACACCACCATGCGGTCCCGCACCGGGTCGTAAATCGCGCTGTGTTCGAACGACGCGGGGTCCTTCGGCTGGTTCCACGTACCCTCCACGGAATCCAGCGCGCCGCCGTCCTCGCGGGAACCCGCCGCAGGAGAGTCGTGCACGGAGATCGTGCCCGTGCGAGCCAGGTGCATCATGAAGTTGCGTTGCCACGGAGCAACACGCGAGTCCCCGGCGGCCCGCGCCAGGCGCGCGCGCGCCGCGGGCCCCAGCTGCGTCGCAACGTCCGGCGCGGGGCGCGGAACCTCGCCAGTCACATCTGTCGAGCCCGCCACCGGCGCGCCGGTGGCCTGGTCGAGCGCCACGGACCAACGGGCGTTCGGGCCAACTCCGGGTGCGTCGCCCGTGGTCCCGATGGTGTTTCCGGAGATGGCAATGGCATTCACGGTGATGGTCGTGGCGCACACGTCCGGACCAATGCCCTGCGCGCGCGCTCCACTCAATGCAACTCCCATCGCAATTGCCACGGGCAGAAGGATGTACATCGTCACGCGCGGGAGATTGCCCTTCAGGGCGGAAAGCACCGGGGTGGCCACCGAAACCTCCGAGTTTAGCCAGGGGTGGACTGACGCGAAAGTGGCCGGGGGTGCTCATCCTATTCGCGCCTTCACCGGAGCGTGATTCATCGTCACGGCCGAATAATACTTCCCGCTCACTACGATCACAATGCACCGTCTCGCGCCTTGTCTCCGCTCCAAGGAGCGAAGCCTCGCGCGGCGGCAGCTCTTCTGCGGCGTACGCCCTTTCGCCAGCCCCGGGGGCAGGCGATGGCCTCAACGAGTTCCCGCCGCCGCTCCTCGCGGGCCGACGGGCGTACCGATAGCCGGCTCTGGTGAACGCTCAGCTTGCCGGGAAGGGTGGGTAGCTCGAAGCGAAGGCGCCTGGGCCGTGCCTCGCGCAGTCGCTCCGGCAGCGCCCGCCGCTTCAGCACGTTGAACGTCAGCGCGTTGATGCGGAACCACGCCGCGTTGACGCCGAAGCGGCCGCCCGGCATCACGCCCGCACCGAGTTCATCCTTCATGACCCGGTGCACGTGCTCGATCGTACCCGCTTTCTCCCGGTGCCAGCGCACCAGGGCGCCCGCATCCACCCCCGCACGGTGGCTCACGATCGCCAGGTGCTTTGGCGTCATCGTCTCGGACAACTCCGCCTGCAGCGGCGTGAACCGCACCGCCACGTCCCGCAGGGGAAGCGCGTCCTTCGGCCAGTTCCCCGGCCTGAACTCCGGCTCCCCGACATCCACCTGCCCGCTGACGCGGTCCTCCAACTCCACCCACCCGGCGGGCGGCACCGTCAGGCAGCAGGCCCGCTCTGGCTGCGGCACAATCCCAACCACGCACGGCGCAAGGCCGTGCCCGGCAGCGGCGCAGCCCGCAAGCCGGGCTCGAATGGCCGCCTGCAGATGCCGAACGAACGGAAACATCCCCGCCCGAATCATTCATGAGCCCGCCGCCTGCGAGCGCGATCTGCGCGCCATCCGGACCCGCCTTCAGTGGGTACCCCGAAGCTCGACCGGCCGCTGTCCTCATCGTGTCTCTAACACGGTTCCGGCGTACCCACCGAAGGTGGGTCCGGCCGGCCGATCTTCTTGCGGCTGACGCACATCTCACACTCTCGGCTCGCGGTTCATGAATAATGCGGGCTAAAATGCGCATGTTGCGGCCCCTTCACCTCCACCCGGAGAACCAGCCCTCATGACGTGGGAAATGCTCACACGCTCGCTGCGGCGCGGAACGCTGGCGGGCACGGACGCGGCCCCGTTGCCCGCAGGGATCCCGCCCGCGCCGCGCGAGGTCGCGGGTGAGATCGAAGTGCTCGGCGAGGCGCTCGAGGCGGAGGTCCGCAAGCTGTTCGGCGGCTCGCTCAAGCTGCGTCACCTCGACGCCGGCTCGTGCAACGCCTGCGAGGTCGAGCTGCAGGCGCTGCTCGGACCGTTCTACGACATCCAGCGTTTCGGCATCGACGTGGTCGCCTCGCCGCGCCACGCCGACGGCCTGCTGCTCACCGGGCCGGTGACCCGTCACCTGGAAGAGGCGGTGCGCATGACCGACGAGGCCACGCCGCGCCCGCGGTTGCTCATCGCCGTCGGCGACTGCGCGTGCGACGGCGGTTTCTGCGCCGATTCGTTCGCCGTGCACCGCGGCGCACAGGCGCTGATGCCCGTGGACGTGAAGATCCCCGGCTGCCCGCCGAGGCCCGCGGACATCGTGCACGCGCTGCTCGCGGCGCTGGGCCGCGAGAGCGTGCGGAAGCTCAGTTGATGACGACCAGCTTGCCGCCGAGCGACGACTTCACGGCACCGCCCGCCGGATCAGTGAAGTCCATGCGGTACAGGTAGAGTCCGGGTCGGAACCCCGAGGCATCGAGCGTCGCCGCTCTCTCGCCGGCCGCGAACAGGCCGGCATCCCGGATCGCCAGGACGCGACCCTGCAGATCGAAGACCCGGAGTTGCACGCGGCCCGCCTCCGGCAGGACGAACCCGATGCGCGTCGAACGCGTGAACGGGTTCGGTGAGTTGCCGAGCAGCACGCAGCCCGGGCGCCCCGATCCTGCGTCCGGGGCAACCCCCGACGTTGTGCGGTAGTGGTCCATGGTCTGGCGCAGGCCTGCCATGGTCGGCGCGTAGCCGGTCGCGATACTGAACCGCTTGGTCTCCCCCACCTCGAGCGAGAACGGCCCTGACGCGAAGAGGAACGCGATGTTCCAGTTGGTCGCGTCGCGCTGGTCGTACCGGTTCGCCTCCACGGGGCTGGTGAAGTAGTCGTAGAGCACGTGCGGCGAGTCCACTCCGTCCAGGTTGGCGAACGTGATCTTGTCCCAGGCTGAAGGATTGACGCTGTTCTTGCTGATCCGGTTCAGCTTGAAGCCGGTCAGGCCGAGCTGGTCGGACTCGTCCGGATCCGTCTGGTCGAAGTGAGGCTCACCGGCGGTCGGGATCCTGTCGCCCTCGCCGCGATCGTGCGTGCCGGGCCTGCCGTCCGCGCCGACATCGTCGAACGCCTCGTTCCAGTCCATGTCCTCGTCTCCCGTCCACCACCACCCGTGCTGGTACGGGGGACGGCTCTCGAGGCTTCCATACCGGGCCTGGAACCGGACCGTGTCCCCGTGAGCCGCGAACCAGGATCGGATTGCGCCCTGACCGACGATGAGCGTGCCCGGACCGCTGTCCTGCCGCTCGTCCGTGAGACCGTCCAGGTCGTTGTCGATCCCATCGCCGGAGTTCCCCGGGGTCTGCATGAAGGACCAGCCCATGTATCCGGTCATTGCGCACGAACTGGAAAGGTCCACGCCGTGCCCGAAGTAGTCCCAGCAGTACGCCATGTTGCGGGTCGAACTGCGCTCCCAGTACGCAAGGTCGTCGTCGGACTCGTATACTCCGTCGCAGGACATTCCGCTGCCTCCGATCCCCGGGTCGGAGTACAACCCGAAGACGAGGTTGTCGGCGTAGCGCGTCGTGCCTTCGTTGGTGATGTCGTAGTACCAGAAGATCACGTCCCGCGCCCCGGGCTCTGACCACTGCAGGCTCCGCACGTCGTACCGGAGTGCCAGGCCGCGCCGGGTACTGTCACGCGCGTCGGGCACGAATCGCGGCCAGGTGTCGTAGGCCTGGTCGTCCAGGACCATGTAGGTCTCCAGCGTGGCAACGGGCGTCTTGCCCGCATAACCGTTCCAGCTGCCCGGCCACCCGGGGTCCGCGGCGTCATCCAGCTTGTCCGGCCAGGAAGCCGGCCACGTGCGCGGATCGTTACTCATCGCGGGGGATCGCGAGACGTTGATCGAGGGATCCTCCTGGAAATACCCGGGCCGGGGCTCCAGGCGAATCATCTGCCCGCGCGAGTTGAGCGCCTGCCGCTCGCGGTACCCCGTTTCCATGATATGGATCGTGTCACCTGCGGACGGCACGACCCTGGCGAGCAGGAACGGCGTGATGCCGTCCGAGTAGTTCATCCCCGACCCCTTCGGCGCCTCGAGCGAGTGGAACACGCTGAGGTCCACCGACCCGGGATTGCTCGGGTAATCGCCGACCATCCCGAAGTTGTAGAACCTCGTCCGGATGCTGCCCGCGTCGAGGGTCCCCATGCGTTCCGCACTGATGCTCCCTCGCGCGGCGGCTGGAGCGGTCGGCACGGGCGTGGCGCCATACGACGCCTGCGACAGGCACAGCATGAGGGCGGCGATCCACACCCCCGCGAATCCGCAACGAGTCCACGCCGGCCGGCTCACGAGCGTCGATCCTTCCTGCCCGTCGGTTCGGGCGAAGTCTTCGCGGCCGAACACACCGCCCCGGACGGCAACGGCACATGCGAGCGCGCTCATCGAGTCGCTGGAGCAACGGGGGTCCGGGTCGTCCTGCCCCTGCGACCGGAAGAACGCCGGGTCCCGGAATCCGCACCCGGCGATGACCTGCTGACTGCCGAAAACCAGTATCCCACGTTTGCGACTCGGCAATGAAGCGCCGAAGCACTTCGGCGGAGCCGCTACTTCCCGCGCTCGATCTCGCGCACGCGCTGCTCGCGCCGCGCGGAGCCGCGGCCGGCCACGTAGCCGTAGCGGTACGCGATCCAGATGGCCGCGGCGTGCACCAGCCACCAGCCGGGATACAGGAACTTCAATGCATCGGGAAGCGGCATCGTCGTCTCCTTGGCGCCGCGCCTCAGGGCGCGCCCAGTCCGCGCACGAACGCGCGATCGCCTTCGAGCACATCGTTCACGTCCACGTCCCGCGGCTCCAGCCAGCGCACGGCGTGCACAGACTCGTCGGGCGTGAATGCGAACGACTCCAGTGTACAGCGAATGAAGACCAGCTCGACGCGCGTGCCGTGCGCGTAGTCGTGCGCGTGCACGGCGAGCGTCTCGTGCGCGGTCGCGCCCACGCCCAGCTCCTCGCGCAGCTCGCGCACCAGCGCGGCCCCGGGGCTCTCGCCCGCCTCGACCTTGCCGCCCGGGAACTCCCAGCTCAGCCCCACGGGACCGCCGGGCGGGCGCTGCGTCATCAGCAGCCGCGGGCCGTCCCACACGACGGCCGCCACCACGCGCATGCGCGGCAGCGCTGGCCGCTCGTTCACGAGGCGTCCAGCTCCGCGAGCTCGCGCTCGAAGCGCAGCAGGTAGCGGCGGTCGCCGGCCTCGCGCGCGGCCAGCGCGCGGCGTGCGCCGTCGCACAGCTGCCGCGCCTGCTTCGGCGTGGGGCCGGCGCGGCGGAACGACCGGGGCAGGCGCAGGTAGCTGGGCGGATGGTCGATCAGCAGCGGCGTGCGCGCGAGCGCGAACAGGTCGCACTGCCGCTCGCCGCGCGGCACCAGATCGCGCGCCTGCAGCAGGTGCGTGAACTCGTGCGCGATCGTGAACAGGTAGAGCCGGCGCGGGCGCACCCACACGCCCGGGCGCTCGGGGTCGAGCGACCCCCAGCCGAGCACGCCGCGCTTCTGCGCCAGCCCGACGCGGATCACGATGCCGTCCAGCTCGGGAAAGAAGCGGCGCGCCAGTTCGAGGTGCTCGACGATGCGCGCGTGATGCGCCGAGCGCGCGGCCAGGCGGGAAAACGTCCAGCGCGGCCGCGCGGGGCCGAGATCCATGGCCAGCTGCTCGAGCAGCCTGGGCTTCGCGGGCCG
>CAIXRL010000485.1 GCA_903921835.1 Candidatus Eiseniibacteriota bacterium
CGCGGAGCCGCGACAGCCTGCGCACGCGCATCCCTCGAGCGCTGGCGTGCGGCTCGCGAAAGGGTCGCGCGGCTCGGGAGATTGCGTGCGAAGACGCGGCAAGAGGAATCGTCCGCGCGGCGTTCCATCCATGGGCTACGTGCTGGACGGGGGCGACGTGCCGAACGGCGCGATGAACGGGCCGATGGGCCCGATACGCAGGCCCGATACGCGGGCTGGCATTTCACGGACGGTCCGCGCTACTGTCTTCCGCACACGGAGTTCGCCCCGACCGGGATGACCCGACCGGTAAGACAGAGGAAGGCTCGAATGATTCGCGCGCGTGCCGCGCGGCTCGGTGTGCTCTGCGCCCTGCTCGCGTCCACTGGTTGCATGACACTGCGGGAGATCCCGCGGCAGGACTTCACGGCGCATGCCGAGCGCAAAGGTGTTCGCCTCGAGACCCGGGATGGACTCGTGTACGAGTTCGACTGGGCGTCCTGCGTCGGCGAGACGCTGGTCGGCTATCGCAGCCGCTCCGGGACCGAGGGACCCGTGGACCAGGTCGCGGTCATCCGGGTGCCGTTCGCGGACGTGCAGCGACTGACCGCGCGCGAGTTGGACTGGCGGCGCACCGGACTGATCGGGGGTGGCGTCGTCGCGGGCGCGCTCGCGGTTGGGCTGCACTCGGCAGCGAAGCCCGCCAGCCGGAGCGAGCCTTCGGGAGGTGGGAAGGGTCCTCCCGGAAACTAGCCCGGACGATTCAGTGCGCCGCGGTGTGCGCGCGCGATCGGCTCGCCATCCGCCGCGAAGCTGGACCCGCCGCCGTGCTCATCGTGCGGACAACGCGGTTCCGGCGCGGCCGGCCGAGGCTGGACACCCACCGAAGGTGGGCCCGGCTGACGCACATCCCGCGCTCTCCTCTCGCGGTTCGTGAATGGCGCGGGTCAGCGCCGCCCCGCCGCTCGCACGCCCAGCGCTGCGCCGAGCGCGTCGGCCGTGAGGTCCACAGGGTCGAAGCCGCCGTGGTGGCGGTCTCGCAGTTCCTTCAGCGTTCCGAGCCCCAGCGACAGCAGGAACGCATTCGTGCGCGTGCCACCCGCGAGGCCCGTGCCCGCGGCGAGCGTGAACGACAGCGACGCGTGCTCGAGGCGGTCCGGACGGGCGAGGCCGAGCTGCCAGGCGCGAATGCGCGCCGGCGCGACATGAAGCGTGTCGGCGGGCGCTGCGGCGCGCGCGAGGGGCACACCGAACGGCGCCGCGAGCGCGCAGGCGAGCCCGAGACGGCGGAGCGTGCAACCGGCGGCGAAACGTGACCTGGGCATGGCGCCTTGGGGAGAGGCGTGCGCGACCGCCGCGCACCGGGGCATTATGTCACGATCCGGGCGCGCGAGATGGGGGCCGGCGCCGTTGCTGCATCGCGGGTTGCGTGATGCGTGGCGCGATGCGCGATGCTTGACACTCGCGGAAGGCGGCCCCTATCCTGCGTCGCGTTTTTGTCCGTTCCTCCCACCCTTGGTGACCCGATCCACGAATGCCCGTCGACGCCCAGATTCTCGCAGTCCAGAAGCCTGTCCGGCGCCAGCTGGATGAGGTCCAGAAGCGGCTGCGCGGGCTCTTCCGCACGCCGATTCCGATTCTCAACGAGGTGGGCGGGCACGTACTGGCGACCCGGGGCAAGAAGTTCCGGCCGACGCTGCTGCTCCTGACCGCGCGCTTGCGCGGGGCGCTGGGCGTGGACGCGATCGTCACCGCGACCGTGGTCGAGCTGGTGCACGCCGCCGCGCTCATCCACGACGACTCCGTCGATCGCAGTCCGCTGCGCCGCGGCAAGCCGACCGTGAACGGGCTGTGGACGGACGAGATGGCGATCATCATGGGCGACTACCTGTACGCGCAGTCCATGGCGCTGCTCGTGGAGTACGAACAGACCGCCGCCATGGGCGTGCTTGCAGGTGCCGTCATCGAGATGTCGTGCGGCGAGGCGCTCGAGTTCCAGCATGCCTACAACCTCGACGTCAGCGAGGTTGAGTACGAGGAGCTGATCCGGGCGAAGACGGGTTCGCTCATCGGGGCCGCCACCGAGGTCGGCGCCAGCCTGAATGGCGGCGGCAGGTCGAAGGCGCGCCGCGCGGCGTACCGTCGCTTCGGCGAGCAGGTCGGCGTGGCATTCCAGATCGTCGACGACCTCTTCGACTATCTCAGCGAACCCGAGGTCACTGGCAAGCCCGTGGGCCACGATCTCGCCGAGGGCAAGGTCACGCTGCCGCTCATCGCCGCGCTGCGCCAGGCGACGCAGGCGGATCGCAGGCGCCTGCGCTCGCTCGCGGGGCGCAGGAAGTGGACGCCCGGGCAGTGGGCCGACCTGCGATCGCTCATCGAGCGCGCCGGCGGCTTCGAGTATTCCCGCCAGCGCGCGGCCGCCCTGGCCGGAGATGCGCGCGGGCTGCTTGCGCGTGAGCCGCACGGCGTGGCGCGCACCGCTCTCGACGCCGCGATTGACTACGCGGTGGACCGCGATCACTGATCGCGCCCGCCCGAAACCGACTGGCAACCCATGACCACCCGTCCCGCACGTGTTTCGTCCGTTCCCGCCCTGAAGCTGCTGCGCGCCTGTGCCGAGGCCGCCGCGAGCAAGAAGGCCGAGCAGATCGTCGGCCTCGACCTCAGGGACCTCCAGGGTGTCGCCGACTACTTTCTCATCTGCTCGGGCTCGAGCGAGCCGCAGGTCAAGGCCATCGCCGAGGCCGTCGAGGACCAGCTCCGCGCGCTGGGCGCCAGGCCCTGGCACATCGAAGGGCGGGAGGGGCGACGCTGGGTGCTGCTCGACTACGTGGACGTGGTCGTGCACGTCTTCCACGAGAAGGTGCGCGAGTACTACCTGCTCGAACGCCTGTGGGGCGACGCCAGGAGCGTGGACCTTGGTGTGGAATGAGCTGAAAGCCGCGGTCGCGGCGGCGCTGGAGGCGGCCGGTCTGGCGAGCCCCGAGCGGCTCGCGCGACTCGATTTCGCCATTCCACGCGAGCCCTCGCACGGCGACTGGACCACCAACTTCTGCATGCTGTTCGCGAAGGAGGTGGGGCGTCCGCCGCGCGCGATCGCAGAGGAGCTCGCGCGCCGGATCGGCGACGCGGGCGGGATCGTGGGCTCAGTCGAAGTCGCCGGCCCCGGCTTCCTCAACTTCCGCTACGGCGACGCGTTCCTCGCCTCGCTGCCGGCGCGCATCCTCGCCGAGGGTGTGCGCTTTGGGAACTCGGACTTCGGCGCGGGCGAACGCATCCTCGTCGAATACGTGAGCGCGAATCCGACCGGTCCCATGAACGTCGTGAGCGCGCGCGCGGGCGCCGTGGGCGCGACGCTGGTCGCGCTTCTGCGCGCCGCGGGCTGGGACGCCGCGGGCGAGTTCTACGTCAACGACGCGGGCAACCAGGTGGACCTGCTCGGCGAGTCGCTGGCCGCGCGTTTCGCCGAACGGATCGGCGGCGACCGCCCGCTGCCGCCGGAGGGCTACCAGGGCGCGTACCTGCGCGAGCTCGCCGACACGCTCTCCGAGACCGAGGCACGCACGCAGCTGGCCGCGCCGGATGGCGCGAAGTGGTTCCGTGACCAGGCGCTGGAGCGCATGGTCGCGTGGCAGCAGCGCGACCTCGGCGCGTACGGCGTCGCGTTCGACCGCTGGTTCCGCGAGTCCGAGCTGCACGCCAGCGGCGCCGTGAGCGGGACGCTCGCCGCGCTCGAGGCGCGCGGGATGATCTACCGCGCGACGCACCCCGAGGGCGTCAGCGAGGCGGCGCAGTCGCGCGTGAAGGGCGAGGAGGGCGCGGCGGCGGCCGAGGCGACCTGGCTGCGCACGTTCGGATTCGGCGACGACATGGACCGCGTCGTGGTCCGCAGCGACGGGCGGCCCACGTACCTGCTGCCCGACATCGCCTATCACCGCGACAAGCGGGAGCGCGGCTTCCGGCGTGCGATCAACCTCTGGGGCCCCGACCACCACGCCTACGTGGCGACGCTGAGCGCCGCGCTGGAGGCGCTGGGGCTCGAACGCGATTTCCTCCAGGTGCTGATCGTCCAGCAGGTGAACCTGCTGCGCGACGGGCAGGAAGTGAAGATGAGCAAGCGCGCGGGCGAGTTCGTCACGCTGCGCGAGCTGGTGGACGAGGTCGGGGCGGACTGTGCGCGCTTCTTCTTCGTGATGCGTTCGGCCAGTGCGCACCTGGATTTCGACCTGGGGCTGGCGCTGCGGCAGAACGACGAGAACCCGGTATTCTACGTGCAGTACGCACACGCACGCGGCGCCGCCACGCGGCGGCACGGGGCGGAGCGCGGCCTCGAGCCCGCCTCCGGTGCGCCGGGCCCGCTCGGCGCACCCGAGGAAGTGGCGCTCGTGCGCAAGCTGGCGACGTTCCCCGAGGTCGTGCGCGGCGCAGCGGTGATGCGCGAGCCGCACCGCATTCCCACGTTCCTGATCGAGACGGCGGCGGAGTTCCACCGCTTCTATCACGCATGCCGGGTCGTCAGCGACGATCCGGATCTCTCGCGCCACCGCCTCCGGCTGTGCGCCGCGACGCAGCAGGTGCTGCGCAATGGTCTCGCGCTCATGGGAGTGTCCGCTCCCGAGCGGCTCGAGCGCGAGGCGGAAAGCACGCCATGATCGATCCCCAACGCATCCTCGTGGTCGGCTCGGTGGCCCTCGACTCCATCCGCACGCCCTACGGCGAGGTGACCGAGGCGCTGGGCGGCTCGGCGTCCTATTTCTCGTTCTCGGCGAGCCACTTCGCGCCGGTCTCGGTCGTCGCCGTGGTCGGCGACGACTTCCCGCACCGCGAGCTGTTCCTGGATCGCGGCGTGGACCTGACGGGACTCGAGACGGCGGCGGGACGCACGTTTCGCTGGCGCGGCGAGTACGCCGGCGATCTCGGACACGCCCACACGCTCGAGACGCAGCTCAACGTGTTCGCCGAGTTCCATCCGAAGCTCGAGGCGGAACACCGTCGCGCGCCGTACGTGTTCCTTGCGAACATCGACCCGGAGCTGCAGCTCGAGGTGCTCTCGCAGATGCGCAAACCGACACTGACGCTCTCGGACACGATGAACTACTGGATCGCGCGCAAGCCCGACCGCGTGTTCGAGGTGCTGCGCCGCGTGGACATCGCGCTGCTGAACGAGGAGGAGGCGAAGGCGCTCGCCGGCGAGACGCACCTGGCGCGGGCCGCGGACAAGCTGCTCGAGCGGGGCGCCAACGCGGTGGTGATCAAGAAGGGCGAGCATGGCGCGCTGTACCATTCGCGCGAGGAGCGGTTCATCACGCCGGCCTACCCGGTCACAGCGCTCACCGATCCCACGGGAGCGGGCGACTCGTTCGCGGGCGGTTTCATCGGCATGCTGGCGCGCTTCGGCCGCACGGACGGCGCGGCCCTGCGCCAGGCGATGGCGTGCGGAACCGCGATGGCATCGCTCGCGATCGAGTCGTTCAGCCCGCAGCGTCTGATCGGCACGAACCCCGGCGAGATCGAGACTCGCGTGCGCTCGCTCCACGGCATGGTCCACTACGACCTCTTCCCGATGTTCTGACGCGGCGTGCGGACGTCGGCCGGCGGTGGGCGTGAGCCGCCGCGCTGTGCTACTGTCTCGGCATCAGAGTGATTTCGAGGGGCAGAGGAGACTTCGATGACCGCATCCAGCGCCGCACTCGCCTCGAAAGCCGAATCCACGCTCCGCGATTCTCTGCCCGAGATCGAGGGTGTGCGGGTGCGGGCCGAAGGCGGAGACATCCGTGAGATTCACGTCCTGACCCGTTCCGGCCGCGCCCCCAAGAAGCTCGTGCGTGACATTCAGACCGTGCTGAGCGCCGGCCTGGGCCTCCAGATCGACCATCGCGTCGTTTCCATCGTGCGCTCGCCGGCCGCGTCTGCGGGGACGGCGGCGCGCGCGCGCGAGTCCGAGCTCGAAGCCGATCCTCCCGTGGGCGCCGCCCGGGTGGTATCGTCCGGCCCCGAGCTCGCGGAGGTGACCGAGCTGCCGGTGCGCGACCCGCGTATCCGGTTCGAGAGCGTGAACCTGTTCGTCGCCGGGGCGCGCACGCAGGCACAGGTGGAGTTGCACTGGCGCGGATCGCCCAGGGTGGGCAGCGCCTCGGGCTGGAGCAGTCGTGACGAATCGCACCGGCTCGTGGCCGAGGCCACGGCCGCCGCGGTTCAGGAGCTGGTGGACGACCCCGTGGCACTCGGCGTCACGAGCGTCGAACTGGTGGACATGGGCAGGTCACGCATCGCGCTGGTGTCGCTGACGCTGCTCGCGCATCGCCAGGAGAAGCTGCTGACCGGAAGTTGCGTCATCGAACAGGACACGCCGCAGGCCGTCGTGCTGGCGACGCTCGCCGCGCTCAACCGCGTGGTTGGCGGGCTGCGGGTGAAGGAACCGACCGAATACGTGCTCCGTCCCACGACGGACTGATCCCATTGGCCGTGGGACATTCCCGCGGCCCTATCGAAGAGGAGACCGGCAGGGCGGGAGGATAGCGAAGCGAAGCAGCCGCGAGCGAAGCGGACCCATCTGTGCGGGATTTGTGTTCCCCCTCGCAGAATCCAACTTAGAGGAGGTGGGTCTGAATGGAACTGCTCGTCCAGATCATCCAGCTGTTCGGTCGCGCTGGTTGGTAACATGCGCTGACGTCTAGCGCGGAATATCTCCTCCCCGATCCTGTCGGTCTCCCACATCCACCATCTCGGCGGGGCCCTCGCCGCACTCCGGGACACGTGAGCGAAACGACGTCTCCTCGGCATCCGGCCCTCTTCCGGCTCTACTACGCGGCCGTGGTTCTCTGCGCGGTCGCGCTGATGGCGGGACAGGTGCGCACGGCAGGCGCTGCGCCACCCGCGGTGTCGCTGCTCGGCGGCGGCTTCCTGCTCCTGCTCCTGAGCGAACTCGCGCCCGTGCCGCTTCCAGGTGGCGGTTACGTCACCGCGAGCACCATCTTCAACCTGCCGTGCGTGCTGGTGTTCGGCCCCTTCTGGACCGCGGCGATCGACCTGGTGGCCAATGGCATCGCCCACGGGATCGTGCTGCGCAAGTCGCCGGTGCGCCTGCTCCACAACGTCGCCATCTACACGCTGGGCTACTTCGCGACGGCCTCGGCGTGGACCGCGGCCGGCGGGCGCATCGGCGGGCTGAGCTTCCCGCAGGACGGCGGCGCGCTGCTGCTCGCCGGCGTGGTCGCCTTCGTCGTGAACTCCGCTTTCGTCTCGACCGTCATCGGCCTCACGGCGGGGCCGAGCCCCTGGCGGATCTGGCAGCGCAACTTCCAGCAGGGCCTGCCGCATCACCTGTCGTTCGTCGCGCTGGGCGCTCTGGTGGCGGTCGTGTATTCGAGCGCCGGGCCGTGGGGCATCCTGCTGTTCGTGCTGCCGTTTCTCGTTTCACGCCATTCGTTCCAGGTTTACCTGGAGCTCAAGAGCGACATGAAGGACTTCGTGCGCGCGCTCACCGAGGTGCTCGAGGAAGTCGATCCCTACACGCGTCACCATTCGGTGCGCGTCGCCGAGTACGCCGTTCGTCTGGCGCGCGGCATGGGCCGGGCGGAGCGTGATGTCGAGGAGATCGAGTACGCGGCGTTCGTGCACGACATCGGGAAGATCGGGCCCCAGCACCAGCACATCCTGCAGAAGCCCGGTTCGCTCTCACACGAGGAGCAGCGCACGCTGCGCGCGCACCCGGCGGCGGGCGCGGAGATCGTCGCGCGCGTGCGGGCGCTGCGTCGCGCCTCGGAGATCGTGCGCGCCCACCACGAGCGCCCCGACGGCCAGGGGTATCCCTACGGCCTGCGCTCGGCGGACGTGCCGGTCGGCGCGCGCATCCTCAACGTCTCCGACGCCTTTGACGCCATGACCTCCGACCGGCCGTATCGTCGCGCGCTGCCGCTCGACGCCGCGCTGCGCGAGCTCGAGCGCGGCTCCGGAACGCAGTTCGATCGCGACGTCGTGAAGTGCCTGCTGCGCATGCACGCGGAGGGCGGCTTCCCGCTGGTGCCGAGCCCCAGCAGCGAGGACCTCCAGTTGCTGCGCCTGCGCACGCGAGTGGGCGGCTGATGCACTCCCGCGACCCGGAGACGGACCTTCCGCGTCGGGCCCCGGACAGGGCCGGCAGGCGGCGCGAGGTGCGCGGCACGTGGGGCGCGCCGGACGCGGTGAGCCCAGGCGCGCGCGTTGTGGGGTGGGACACGGCCTGAACGATGAAGTCCCCGGTATCGACGAAGCGCTCCCGAGTGGCGGTGGTTGGGGTGGAGGTGGTGGATGGAGCGAGAGCGGAGTCGTGAGGGGGCTGAGGCTGCGGTTCCGGAGATGGTCGGCGAGGCGCCGTCCTGGCGCGAGCTGCTGGCCCAGTTGCCGGCGGTGGCGACGAGCGGACTGCCGGTGCTGTTGCTCGGCGAGACCGGGACGGGCAAGGAACTGGTCGCGCGCGCCCTGCACGCGCTCAGTCCGCGACGCCGGCACGCGTTTGTCGCGCACAACTGCGGCGCTACGCCGGACAGCCTGATCGAGAGCGAGCTGTTCGGTCACGTGCGCGGCGCGTTCACCGGCGCGGTGAGCGATCACGCCGGGCTCTTCGAGGCCGCGGAGCGCGGGACGCTGTTCCTGGACGAGATCGGGGACGCGAGCGCGCTCCTGCAGATGAAGCTGCTGCGCGTGCTGCAGGAGGGCGAGGCGCGGCGGGTGGGCGACACCCGGCTGCGGCGCGTCGACGTGCGGGTGATCTCGGCGACGCACCGCTCGCTCGAGAAGTCCGTCACGGTGTCGGCGTTTCGCTCCGACCTCTTCTTCCGCCTGAACGCCGTGCGGCTCCGCCTGCCCACGCTGCGCGAACGCGGCCGCGACATCCTGCTGCTCGCCCGTCACTTCCTCGCGCAGGCCGCCGCGCGCGAGGGCGGCGGCGCGCCGGAGTTGGACGCCACGCTCAAGGAGCAGCTGCTGCGCTACGCGTGGCCGGGCAACGTGCGCGAACTGGCGAACGCCTGTCAGTTCGCGGTTCGCGTCTCCGGCGCGCGCGAGCTGGTGACGTTCGCGCACTGGCCCGAGGCGCCCTTCGCGACCGCGGTGGCGGAGGGCGCGGGCCTGCACGCGGAGACGCGCGCGCTCGAGGAGAGGAGGCTGCGCGAGACGCTTCGCCGCACGCACGGCAACAAGACCCAGGCCGCTCGGGCGCTCGGGCTGTCGCGCCAGGGGCTGCTCAAGAAGCTCAAGCGCTACGGCCTCGGGCCGGTGGGCGGGCAGGTGGCGCTTGACGCTGGGGAAGACGCTGACTAGCCTGAAGCATTCATGATGCCTGCGGCGTGCGAGCGTGATTTATGCGCCATCCGGACGGGAATCGAGGGGCAGCTGGCGGGTCGCATTTGAAAGAGGGCGTGGTCGCGGCCGGCCGGTCCCACTCGCCCGGCGAACGCAGGTCCGGGTGCCGCGCATCCCGCACATTCGGCTCGCGTTCACGCCAGCAGTCCAGGTCAGCGTCCGGCCGGCAGGTCGGACGGGCGCGGGTGGAACGCCCGCGGTGCGACGAAACGTTCTCGGGGGGTCTCGTGGCGAAGAAGACGTTCAGGATCGCGCTCGTCGGCGTCGGCGCCGTGGCTCAGGTGAATCACATCCCCGCCCTGAAGAAGGTCGCCGGCCTGGAGCTCGTGGCGCTGTGCGATCGTGATCTGGAGAAGGCGCAGCGCGTCGCGCAGAAGTTCGGCGTGCCGCACGCGGTGGGGCGCATCGAGGAGCTCTTCGACATGGAGGACCTCGACGCGATCGACATCTGCACGCCGAACTACCTGCACGCCCCCATGGCCGTCGCGGCGCTCGAGGCGGGCAAGCACGTGTTCTGCGAGCGGCCGCTCGCGCGCAGCAGCGCCGAGGCCGCTGCGATGACGAAGGCGGCGAAGAAGGCCGACCGCATCCTGGCCTGCGCCGTTCAGCACCGCTTCCGCCCCGACGCGCAGTTGCTGCGCCGCTTCGTCGAGAAGGGGGACCTCGGCGAGATCTTCATGGCCAAGGCCGGGTGGCTCAGGTTGAAGACGCAGTGGGATTCGGACGAGTGGCGTCGGCAGAAGCGCGAATCCGGCGGTGGCGTCGTGCTCGACCTGGGTTTCCAGATGCTCGACCTGTCGCTGTGGGTCCTGGGCCAGCCGAAGGTGACGTCGGTGACGGCGGCCGTTCACCGCAACAAGAAGGGCGAGGTGGAGGACAGCGCCACGGCGTTCTTCCGCCTCGAGTCCGGCGCCACGCTGACGCTGGAGCTGACGTGGGGCCTGCTCATGGAGAAGGACTTCGCGTACCTGAATCTGTTCGGCTCGGGGGGCGCGGCGCTGCTCAATCCGTTCCGGGTCCACAAGGGCATGCACGGCACGCTGGTCAACGTGACGCCGACGTTCGAGACGTCGCGCAACCAGTACCGCCAGTCCATGGAGGCGCAGGCGCAGGACTTCGTGGACACGCTCCGCTCGGGCCGCAGGCCGATGGGTTCCGCGGACGAGGTGCTGGGCGTCATGGAGGTTCTGGACGCCGTCTATCGCAGCGCGGAGCAGGGCAGGGAAGTGAAGGTCGGCTGACGGTGTTGGCCACCCGCCGCGACCTCGCACTCGCCGCCACGTCGGGCCTCGCGCTTGGCGCGGCGTTCCTGCCACTGCCGCTCGGGCCGCTCGCATGGGTCGCGCTCGTGCCGCTGCTCGCGGCGCTGCAGCGGCGCGTCGCCGCCGGCACGGGCGCGGGCAGCGCCTTCCGGCTCGGCTACGTGGGCGGGCTCGCGTTCTTCCTCACCGGCATGCACTGGATCGCGCTGCTCTCGGACGTCGCCTCCACCGTGCACTGGATCAAGTACCTCGCATGGGTGTTCGCGGGCGGCTACCTCGCGCTGTTCTGGGGGCTCGCGGCATGGCTGGCGTATGGACTCGCGCGGCGCTCGGGGGTCGCCGTGCAGTGGACGTTCGTGCCCGCGATGCTGCTTGTGGAGGAACTGCGCGGTTCGGGCGAGTTGGGTTTCCCGTGGTTCCAGCCCGGCTACACGCAGCAGGCGCTGCCGATCATGGGCATGGCGGCCCTGGGCAGCGTGACGCTGGTGACCGCGTGGGTGCTCGCCGTCAACGCCACGGCGCTGGGGTTCTGGCGGCGGCGCGCAGTCCCGAGCGGTGTTGCGCTTCTGGCGTTGCTGGCGCTGCCGTGGCTGCACGCCGGAATCGCCTCGCGTTTGACGCCGCACCCCTCGCCGACGGGCGCGCCGGCCCCGATGGTGGCCCTGGTGCAGGGCGACATCCCGGGCGAGATCAAGTGGTCGGGCAAGCACGAGGGCGAGATCCTAGGCACCTTCCTCGCGCTCTCCGACACCGCGACGACCCGGCGCGGACCGGCGGGCCAGCGCCCCTCGCTGCTCGTCTGGCCGGAGACGGCAACGGGAAGTTACCTGCGCAAGCAGATCGACCAGTCGCTGTTGCTCGCCGAGTTCGTGAACTCGCGCCACGTGCCGGTGTTCACCGGCTTCGCCGACTACGACTACGGTCCGAACGGCAAACCCAGGGCCTGGAACGCGGCGGGCGCGTGGGGCATGAACGGCGCGCTCTCCGAGGTGTACGCCAAACGTCACCTCGTCCCGTTCGGCGAGCGCATGCCGTTCCAATGGCTGGTTCCGGCGCTGGGCAGGATGGACTTTGGCCAGGCGGAATGGGAGCCAGGCACGCGCACCGTGTTGTTCCCGAGCGCGGCCGGCCCGTTTGCGTGTCTCGTCTGCTTCGAGTCCATCTTTCCGAACCTCGCGCGCGCCGACGTGCGGCGCGGCGCGAGGATGCTCGTCGTGGTCACGAACGACGAGTGGTTCGGCAATAGCGCCGCGCTCTATCAGCATGCCGCGATGGCGCCCTTCCGGGCGGTCGAGAACGGCGTGCCGCTGCTGCGCTGCGCGAACACGGGGCTCACGGAGATCATCGCTCCGAGCGGCCGCGTGGTCGCGCGGGCGCCTGCGTGGGAGCCGTGCGTGCTCGCGGGCGAGGTGCCCGCGGCCACGGGCCCGACGCCCTACACGAGGTGGGGCGACTGGCCAGGTGCGCTGGCGGCGATCAGTGTCCTGGCACTTGCGCTACGGCGCTGGCGGCGGGAGCGCTGACCGAGGTCACGACTCCGCTGCGCAGGTCGTAGACCGCGCTCATCACCTTGAGCTGGCCCTTCGAGACGGCCGCGCGCAGCAACGCGCTGTTCGAGACGATGTCGGCCGCGCTCTGCCGTGCGTTCGCGATGACGCTGCGCTCGACCAGTTCGTCGCCCTCGAAGCAGTTGGAGAGCCGCTGTACCGTCGGGCGGATGCGGTCGACGATCGCCTGCAGGTAGCTCGAGGGCATCTCGCCGCCGGCGACCGCGGACTTCACCGCGCTGCACGAGGTATGCCCGAGCACGACGAGCAGGTGGGCGTGCAGGTGCTCGACGGCATACTCCAGGGAGCCGAGTGCGATGGGGTCCACGATGTTGCCGGCCGTGCGCACCACGAAGAGGTCGCCGAGCGACTGATCAAAGACGAGCTCGGGGCTCACGCGACTGTCGGCGCAGCCCAGGACGATGGCGCGCGGATGCTGGTCGCCGACCAGTTGGTCGCGCTCGCGGGTGTAGGGGCGCGCGTTCGGGTGATCGGCGACGAAGCGACGGTTCCCCGCGAGCAGGTCGCTCCAGATGCCGTCGGGCGTCGTGTCGGGTGGCGCGCTCACGATCGCGGCCGCGGGCGCAGCGGGTGGCGGGGTGTGTTTCACCCCGAGTACCGCCGGCCGCGAGGTCAGCGGCCGCGTAGCGGGCGCGGTGGACGCGTGGGAGAGGCTCGCCGAGATGTCGGCCGAGATGCGCTCGCGCACAGCGCCGGCGTCGGTGATGGCTTCGCCGCCGCGTGCCACGAGAGGCGGGGCGGACGAGAGGATCAGCGCCAGCGCGGCCATGCGCAGCAGATGGCGGTTCATGGGGTCAGTGCCTCGATGATGGTGCGCATCGTCCGGCGCACGTCCGGCAATGCGGCGCACATCCCGGGCGGCGTCCACGGAGCCGGTTCGAAGTCTCGGCAGTCCCGCTCGACTCTTGAGCGCACTCACAACCGGCGGGCATGAAGTGCCCGGGCCAGGCGCGTTGACAGCCGCGCGGCGCCGCCACTAAGGTGCCGGCTTCGAGATCAGCGGCGTCCGATGCCAGCGGGCAAGCCGCGTTCGCGCAGCCGTTTGCGCCGGGAGCTCGGAATCGCGCGCGCCGTGACGCGGCGCCACCGGGGAGGTAAGTGTGAGTCGCACGGTCGCGATTCTGGGAGCGACGGGTCAGGTTGGCCGGACCATGCTGGCGCTGCTCGAGGAGCGTGCCTTTCCGCTGAGCGGCCTGCGGCTGCTCGCCAGCCCCAGGCAGTCGGGGCGGACGCTGCGATTCCGCGGCGCCGTGGTCCCGGTCGAGCCCGTGACCGCGGAGGGGTTCCGCGGCGTCGGCATCGCATTGTTCGCGGTCAAGAACGCGCTCGCCCAGGAGTGGGCGCCGGTGGCACGCGCCGCGGGCGCTGTGGTGATCGACAACAGCAGCGCCTATCGCTACGACGACGCCGTGCCGCTGGTGGTCCCCGAGGTGAACGGTGACCTGCTGGATGCGCGCCCCACGCTGGTCGCGAACCCGAACTGCTCGGCGGCGCCGGTTGTCCTGGCGCTGGCGGCGCTGCAGCCGCTGGCGACGCTGCAGCGGCTGGTCGTGTCCACGTACCAGTCGGTCTCGGGCGCGGGCACCGCGGCGCTCGACGAGCTCGAACGCGGCGTGCGCCATGGCCTCGCGGGCTCGCGGCCGCCGGCGCGCCTGGATGGCGGGCCGGCGTTCGCGTACAACTGCATCCCGCAGATCGACCGCTTCGAGGACAACGGCTACACGCGCGAGGAGATGAAGGTCGTGTGGGAGACACGCAAGATTCTCCGCCTTCCCGGGCTGCCCGTGACCGTGACGGCGGTGCGCGTTCCGGTGCGCATCGGTCACAGCGCCGCCGTGCACGCGCACTTCGACCGGCCCGTGACGCCCGACGCCGCGCGCGCGGCGTGGCGAACCTTTCCCGGCCTCGAGGTCGCGGACGATCCCGCGCGCATGGTCTACCCGATGCCGCTCGACGTCGCGGGACGCGACGCCGTGATCGTGGGGCGGGCCCGCGTGGACCTGACCGATCCGAACGGACTGGCGTTCTTCGCGGTTTCCGACAACCTGCGCAAGGGAGCGGCGCTGAACGCCGTGCAGATCGCGGAGCGCTGGCTGGTGGGGCCCACGGTGGCGAGGTGAACACCGGCCGCGTGATCCGCTTTACGGTCGCCTACGACGGCACGGAGTTCCATGGCTGGCAGAAGCAGCCGGGCTTGCGAACGGTGCAGGGCGAACTGGAGCGGGCCGCTGCGGAGGCGCTTGGAGTGGACAAGGTGACCGTGAACGGCGCGGGCCGGACCGACGGCGGCGTGCACGCGCGGGGCCAGGTGGCCTCGCTGCTGGCGCCGGGAACGACGCTGCCCGCGGCCGCCATCGGCGCGCTCACGCAGCGCGGGCTGCCCCGCGACGTGCGCATCGTGGGCACCGACGACGAGCCCGCGGAGTTCCACGCCCGCCATTCTGCGCGGGCGCGGCGCTATACGTACCGGCTGCTGGATCGCGCCGACGTCCTGCACGACCGGTACGCGTGGTGCCCGGGACGCGCGGTCGACGGCGAGCGGCTTGCGCGCAGCGCCGAGCCGCTGCTCGGAGAGCACGACTTCTCGGCGTTCGAGGCGAAGGGCAGTACCGTGGTGAACCCGGTGTGCCGGATGACCCTGGCCCGCTGGAGCCGCTGGGAAGCCGGCTGGATGTTCGAGGTGACGGCGAATCATTTCCTGTATCACATGGTCCGCAACCTGGTGGGCACGGCGCTGCGCGCGCGGCGTGATGCCGATCCCGCCGCGAGGGTGGCGGAGATTCTGGCCTCGCGCGACCGCGCCCGTTCTGGTGCCACGGTCGCTCCGCGTGGCCTGTGTCTCGACGAAGTGCTCTACGACGATGAGGAAGGAGCGTCCCGGTGAAGAGGGTGTC
>CAIXRL010000486.1 GCA_903921835.1 Candidatus Eiseniibacteriota bacterium
GACTCCAGCGCCGGCGCGGTGCCGCGCTACGGCGCCGCCGGCGCGCGCGACGTGGAGTACGAGCGCTTCAGCGCCGACGAGGAGTGGATGCCGCGCTGCGTGCTGATCGCCAAGAGCGCGTACGTCTGGCTCGACCAGCTGGCGCGCCAGTACCAGCGTTCCGTGACGCGCCTGGACGAGGCGATGCACCTCGCGGTCGGCCGCTACCGCGAGACGTGCGACCCGCGCACATGGCTCGACGCGCTCGACTGGTTCGGCGCGCGGCTCGGGCACGAGGCGTTCGAGAAGACGCTGCTGCGCTTCTGTGAGGACTTCCCGCCGCTCGTCGTGCACCGGGGCACGCAAACGGCGGGCGAGTGGCTTGCGGGCGAAACCGGCGGCGTGACACACCGCGCGGTGGCAATGGAAGAGCTGATGATGCTCTGGCTCGGCAACGCCAATCCTGCCTGCACCCCGCACCGCGAGCTGTTCGACGACCGCGAACTGGCGAAGGAGACGGGCTACACCCGCATCACGGCGCTGCTGCGTGAGTACTTCGAGAAGCGGCCGCGCTTCGGGCCCGAACGGAGCAATCTGGTCGACTTCCTGCGCGCGCCCATGGACGCGGCGCCGGACTCGCTCTTCGCGCAGCTCGACTTCGTGCGCGCGCGGTGGACGTGGCTGCTGGGCGAGCTGCTCACGCGGCTGCTCGTGGCGCTCGACGTGCTGCGCGAGGAAGCGCGCTGGTTCGAGGCCCGCGAGCACGCCAGCCGGCTGGCGGCGCAGCGGCACTTCGGCGGCGACTCGGGCGCCGGCGCGGTGCCCCGCTACGGCGCGGCCGCCGGCGCGCGCGACGTGGAGTACGAGCGCTTCAGTGCCGACGAGGCGTGGATGCCGCGTTGCGTGCTGATCGCCAAGAGCGCGTATGTCTGGCTCGACCAGCTCGCGCGCCAGTACCAGCGTCCCGTCACGCGCCTCGACGAGGTTCCGGACGAGGAGCTGGGGCGCATGGCGGCGTTCGGCATCACCGGCCTGTGGCTCATCGGACTCTGGGAGCGCAGCCGCGCCTCGCAGCGGATCAAACAGCTGTGCGGCAATCCCGACGCGGCCGCGTCCGCCTACTCGCTCCACGACTACGCCATCGCCGCGGATCTGGGAGGCGAGGACGCGTGGCGCGTGCTGCGCGATCGCGCCGCCGCGCACGGCGTGCGACTCGCGAGCGACATGGTGCCGAACCACATGGGCATCGACTCGCGCTGGGTGATCGAGCACCCCGAGTGGTTCCTCTCGCTCCCGCACAGCCCCTACCCGGCGTACTCGTTCGACGGCCCCGACCTGTCGGGGGACGCGCGCGTCGAGCTCAAGGTGGACGACCACTACTTCGACCGCAGCGACGCCGCGGTCGTGTTCCGCCGCCGGGACCGCTGGAGCGGCGACACGCGCTTCATCTACCACGGCAATGACGGCACCAGCTTCCCGTGGAACGACACGGCGCAGATCGACTACCTCAATCCCGCCGCGCGCGAGCAGGTGATCCAGGCCATCCTCGCGGTCGCGCGCCGTTTCCCGATCATCCGCTTCGACGCGGCCATGACGCTCGCGCGCCGCCACGTCCAGCGCCTGTGGTTCCCCGAACCGGGCTCCGGCGGCGCGATTCCCTCGCGCGCCGAGCACGGCATGACCAGCGAGGAGTTCGCGCGCGCGATGCCGCACGAGTTCTGGCGCGAGGTCGTGGACCGCGTCGCGGTGGAAGCGCCCGGAACGCTGCTGCTCGCGGAAGCCTTCTGGCTCATGGAGGGCTACTTCGTTCGCACGCTGGGCATGCA
>CAIXRL010000487.1 GCA_903921835.1 Candidatus Eiseniibacteriota bacterium
AGGGCCCGCGCAAGCACGGCGGCGTGAACAAGAAGTACGTCGGCAAGAACGTGGACGTCATCCTGCGCGACGCCGGCATCCCGTGCGATCCCTCCAAGCGGCTCGCCCTGTGCGAAGTGGACGCCGACCATCCGTTCCTGTGGACGGAGATGATGATGCCGGTGCTGCCGCTCGTGCGCGTGCGCAACGCGGACGAGGGCATCGACTTCGCGGTCGAGGTCGAGCACGGCTACCGCCACACGGCGTCCATGCACTCCCGCAACATCGACAAGCTCTCGAAGATGGCCCGCGCAATGGACTGCTCCATCTTCGTGAAGAACGGCCCGAACGCTGCCGGCCTCGGCTGGAACGGCGAGGGCCCCACCAGTTTCACCATCGCGAGTCCCACGGGCGAGGGCATGACGACCGCACGCAGCTTCACGCGCATGCGGCGCTGCACGCTCAAGGACCGCTTCCGGATCGTATGAATCCCCTCGCCATCGCCGCGATCGAGACATCGAGCATCGCCCAGGGTTTCGTGGTCGCCGACGCCATGGTCAAGCGGGCCGAGGTGGACGTGCTCGAGGCCTCCACGCTCTCGCCCGGCCGTTTCTGGGTGCTGATCGGCGGCGAGGTCGCCACCGTGCGCGCATCGCACCGTCGCGGCGTCGAAGTGGCCGCCGACACGCTGCTGGACGAGCTGTTCATCCCACAGCTGCACGAGGGCGTGCTGGCGGCGCTGCGCGGGCTCGTCACGCGGTCCGACGACGACGCGCTCGGCATCATCGAGACGCTCACGGCGGCCTCCGCCATCGTCGCCGCCGACCTCGCCGTCAAGGCGGCGCGGGTCACGCTGCGCGACCTGCGGCTGGCCAACGGCATCGGCGGCAAGGGCGTGGTCACGCTCTCCGGCACGGTCAGCGACGTGCAGGCTGCTATCGAGGCCGGCAGGGTGCAGGCGCTCAAGCGCGGCCTGCTCGCGCGCAGCGTCGTCATTCCGAAGCTCGACGCGCGGCTGCGCTCCCGGCTGGGCTGATGCATTTCGCGCGCGTCATCGGGACGGTCGTCGCGACCGAGAAGGTGAAGTCCTGGAAGGGCTCGCGCCTGCTCCTGGTGGAAGCGTGCGATTCGTCCGGCAAGGCCACGGGGGCGCGCCCGATCGTGGCCGTGGACCTGGTCTCGGCGGCGCCGGGACAGCTGGTGTTCTACGTTCGCGGGCGGGAGGCCGCGACGGCCCTGGCGAACCCTGAGAACCCCGCCGACGCCGCCATCACGGGGATCGTGGACGACGTCCGCGAAGCGCCCGGGGCGGCCCGCTGATGTTCCTGGCGCGCGTGGTGGGGGAGGTCGTTGCGACCGTCAAGCACCCGCACCTGGCAGGCCAGAAGCTGTTGCTGGTCCGGCCCGAGCTGACCCCAGGCAAACCGCAGCCGGCCGCCGTGATCGCCGTGGACACGGTGGATTCCGGGGTCGGGGACCGGGTGCTGGTCGCCGACGAGGGCAACGCCGCGGCGCAGGTTCTCCACCTGCCCCGCGGGCCCGTTCGGACCGTGATCGTGGGCGTCGTGGACGAGACGGACGTGCCTTCGGGAACCTGAGGGCCGTGTCCCGACTTTACGTCCGGGCTCTTCCCGACTATGTTCTAGGGCCATCAGCCGGGTGCACTCAGGGGCGTGGGCTCATGAATGCTTCGGGCCAGGGGGACGACATGCCGCTCTACGACTACACCTGCACAGCATGCCGTCGTTCCTTCGAAGTGTTGTTGAACCGCTGGGATGCACCGGCGCCGCCCTGTCCGCACTGCGGGGTCGCACGGGCCGAGCGACAACTCAGCGTTTTCGCAGTCTCGACCGCTCCTGCGGGAGGGGAGAAGGCTTGCGGCGAGTCCGGGCGTTGTGGCCCGGGAGGCTGCGGGTGCTGTACGTCTTCAAATTGAGGTCGGTGGATTCATCCGGGAGGACGCAATGACCAAAGCGGACCTGGTGGAGGAGATCGCCCAGCAGACCGGCGTCTCCAGAAATCACACGGCCATCATCGTGGATGGGCTGCTCGATTCGGTCTGTCGGGCGCTCAGCGACGGCAAGCATCTCGAGATCCGTGGGTTCGGCACGTTCAAGGTTCGGGAGCGTCGTGCGCGGCGCGCACGCAACCCGCGCAGCGGGACGGAGGTGCTCGTCCCCGCCAAGCTGGTGCCGGTGTTCAAGCCCAGTCGCGAGCTGAAGGCGCTCGTTCTGGAGCAGGCAAACGAGGAACAGACGGTCGGTAGCTGAGACCGCGTCACGAGGAGCTGGAATGGGTTCTGGAAAGAAGCGGAAGCGCAAGAAGATCGCGACCCACAAGCGTAAGAAGCGTCTCCGGAAGAATCGCCATAAGAAGCGCATCCGCTAGCCGGTCCCCTCAGGACTCCGAGCCGGTCCGTCGTCTCCTCGGCCGCGCGCACTTTGCGCGCGGCCGTTGGAGCTTCGACCCGGCGCGTCGCTGGCCCGGTGGCGTTCGTGAGTTGCGCTTTCGCGGCAGCGTCGCTCCGGAGGACGGTGACTATGTGATCGCCGAGGTTCCGCTCGACGGGCCGTCATGGCTGGTCGAGGTGCTGGGCGCCGACGATCGGCCTGAATGGGACGATCACGCGATCGCATCACAGTTCCGCCTCCGCTCCCGCTTCCCTCGGGCGGTGGAGGAAGAGGCGGAGACGTTTTGCGAGCCCGGTGCGCGCGAGCGCGCCGGGCGTCTCGATTTGCGCGAGCGCGTCGTGTTCACGATCGATCCCGAGGACGCCCGCGACCACGACGACGCGCTGTCGTTGCGCGCCGTGGGCCCCGGCCGCTGGGAGGTCGGCATCCACATCGCCGACGTCTCGTGGTACGTGCGCGAGGGCGGCGCCCTGGACGCGGAGGCGCGTGAGCGCGGCACGAGCTGCTACCTGCCCGGCGGCGTGGTGCCGATGCTGCCCGAACGGCTGTCGAGCGACCTGTGCTCGCTCCGCGAGGATCGCGACCGCCTCGCGATCTCCGTGCTGGCCATCCTGGACGAGCACGGCGTGCTCCACGAGTACCGCTTCGCCGAGACCGTCATCCGCAGCCGCGCCCGGCTCTCCTACGAGCAGGTCGAGGCCGCCCTGGGAGGGAGCACGGACCTGCCCGGCGAGCTGTGCGACCTCGTCGGGCGGCTGATGCCGCTCGCGCGCTGCCTCCGCGCGCGCCGTCACGCCGTCGGCGCGCTGGCGATCGAGTCGGTGGAGGTCAAGGCGGTCGTGGACGAGCACGGCGCGCCGGTCCGCATCGAACGCCGCCCGCACCTGGAAAGCCACGAGCTGATCGAGGAGTTCATGCTCCTGGCGAATCGCTGTGTCGGGGAGGC
The DNA here is from genome assembly GCA_903921835.1 of Candidatus Eiseniibacteriota bacterium. Classification (GTDB taxonomy): domain Bacteria; phylum Eisenbacteria; class RBG-16-71-46; order RBG-16-71-46; family RBG-16-71-46; genus CAIXRL01. The sequence continues at coordinate 3,337 of CAIXRL010000487.1, forward strand.
GGGGACGGTCCGGGGCGCCGGCATGCTGTGGCGCGTCCATGAGCCGCCCCTGGAGCGCAAGCTCGCCGAGTTGGACGAGGTGCTCCGGGTGCTGAAACTGCCCCGGCTGGGCCGGATCGACGAACCCCACAGGGCGTTGCAGGCCCTGCTCAAGGTGCCGCTGGATCCGCCGAAACGCCGGCTGGTCCACCGCCTCGCACTGCGCGCCCTGACCCGGGCGCGTTACTGCGAACGCGACCTCGGCCATTTTGGGCTCGCCACGCGCGAGTACTGCCATTTCACCTCGCCCATCCGGCGCTATCCCGACCTGCACGTGCACCGCAGGGTCCGCGAGTGGATCCGGGGAGAGCGCGACGGCGCCTGGGATCCGCACGCCAACGAGCTGCTGGCGATCGCGTGCAGCGGCGCCGAACAGAACGCGACCGAGGCCGAACGCGACGCCGTCCGGGTGAAGGGCCTGCGTTTTCTGGAGACGAGACTCGGCGAGCGTGCTTCGGGTAGTATCAGCGGACTCAATCCTCGTGGTTTCTTCGTCGAGCTGGACGATGTCCCGATGGACGGATTCGTGCGCGTGAGTGACGAGGTGAACGACCGTTTCGATCTGGATGCCGCCGGCGTACGACTGGTCGGAAGACGGACGCGCCGACGCTTCACACTGGGTGATCCGGTGGAGGTGACGATCGCGCGCGTGAACGTGTCGGCGCGGGAATGCGACCTCGCGCTGGTGATCGCGGAGCCCCTGCGGGGCCGCAGCGCAAAACGGAGGCAAGGATGGCGGTGAAGAAGGTGACCCGGAAGCGCGAGCGGCGGGACATGTTGCGTGTGGACGCGCGCCTGAGCATGCGCGTCGAGGGGGTTCACGACGGCTCGCAGGCGAAGATCGTCACCGAGAGCCAGAACGTCTCCGCGAGTGGCATCTACTGCCTCAGCTCGCACTTCCTCTCCCCGCTGTCCAAGGTGCAACTGACCATCGTGCTGCCGCGCATCCCCGGCACCACGCGCGCCCAGAAGCTGCTGAAGTGCGAGGGCATCGTGGTGCGCTGCGACATCGTCGCGGGCAAGCGCGCCGAGCCCCGCTACCAGCTCGCGTGCATGTTCGCCGATCTCACGACGGATCAGCGCGAGCGGATCGAGGAGTACGTGACGTGGCGGAACCTGCAGGCGCTGCGCGCCGCCGTCGCGCCGCGCAGGACCACGCGCACCGCGGGCGGCGCGAAGAAGAGGACCGCCCGCGCCGCGAAGCCGGCGCCGCGCAAGGTGACGGCGGCGAAGAGCGCGAGCCGTCCTGCAACCGGAGCGACGCGGCGCAGCGCGCGATGAGCGGCGGGCGCACGCCCTCCGTGCGCCGCTCGCGCGCGCTGTCCGGGGAGTTCGCTCCACCGGGCGACAAGTCCATCACGCACCGCGCCGTCCTCTTCGGCCTGCTGGCCGGGGGCGAGACCCGGATCATCGGGCCCAACCCTGGGGAGGACTGCCGCGGCTCGCTGGCGGCAGCGGAGGCGCTCGGCGCGCGGGTGGCGCGCGAGGTGGGGGAGTGGCGCGTTGTCGGTTGCGGCGGAGCGCTGCACGAGGCCGCGTCGGAGCTCGACTGCGGCAACTCCGGCACCACGATCCGCCTGCTCGCCGGCATCGCCGCGGGACAACCTTTCGCCTCGCGGCTGACCGGCGACGCCTCGCTGCGCCGCCGCCCCATGGCGCGCGTCATCGAGCCGCTGCGCCGCATGGGCGCCACCATCACCGCGGCCGACGGCGACCGCCCGCCGCTCGCCGTGCGCGGCGGCGCGCTGCGCGGGATCGCGTACGACGTTCCCGTCGCCAGCGCGCAGGTCGCCACCTGCGTGCTGCTGGCGGGGCTGCGGGCCGACGGCCGCACCACCGTGCGGCTCCCTGGCCCCGCGCGCGACCACACGGAACGCATGCTGCCCGCGTTTGGCGTGCCGCTCGATGTGGGCCCGCTGCCCGGCGGCGGCCGCTCGGTGAGCGTTGCCGGCGGAACGATTCTGCGCGCGTGCGACGTCGCGGTCCCAGGGGATTTCTCCTCCGCCGCGTTCCTGCTCGCCGCCGCGGCCGCCGAGCCGGGCGCGGAAGTCACGGTGCGCGGCGTCAGCCTGAACCCGACGCGCACGGGCCTGCTCGACGTGCTCGCCGCCATGGGCGCCGAGCCCGCGATCAGCAATCGCCGCGATGCGGCGGGCGAGCCGCTCGGGGACGTGACGGTGCGCGGGCCGGCCGCGTTGCAGGCGTTCACCGTTCCGCCTGGGTGGGTGCCGCGCCTGGTGGACGAGGTGCCCGCGTGGGTCGTGCTGGCCAGCGCCGCGCACGGGATTTCGCGCGTCACCGGCGCCGGCGAGCTGCGCGTCAAGGAGAGCGACCGCATTGTCGCGCTGGCGCGCAACCTCACCGCCTGCGGGATCGCGGCGCGCGAGCTTCCCGACGGGCTGGAGGTGCACGGCGGCGTGGCAGAGGGTGCACGCATCGAAGCCCATCTCGACCATCGCATCGTGATGGCCTTCGCCGCGCTCGGCGCGCGCACCCCGACGCCGATGACGTTCGACGACGTCGGCAGCGTGGAGACGAGCTTTCCGGAATTCTTCGCCACGCTGGCCGCGCTGGGAGCGGACGTCAGGGAGGGCGTCGCGTGAACTTCGTGGTCACGATCGACGGACCCTCGGCCGCCGGCAAGAGCACGACGGCGCGCGCGCTCGCCGAACGCCTCGGGGTGCGCGTGCTCGACACCGGGGCGTTCTACCGCGCGCTCGGCCTGCGCGTGCTGCGCCTGGGCATTCCGATGTCGTCCGTCGCTGGCATCATCGAGGCGAGCCGCAACGCCACCATCGAGGTCACGGGCTCGCCCTCACGCGGGCACGTGCTGCTCGACGGCGAGGATGTGAGCGAGGCGATCCGCACGCCCGAGGTGAGCGAGGCGGCCTCGCGCGTGGCGGCCGTGTCCGAGGTGCGGCGGCTGCTGGTGCGCTGGCAGCGGGCCATGGCCGAGGCCGGCCCGCTGGTGGGCGAGGGCAGGGACCTGGGCACGGTGGTGTTCCCCGACGCCGACGTGAAGATCTTCCTCGACGCCGACCTGGAGACGCGCGCCCGCCGGCGGCACGACGAGCTGGCTGCCCGCGGGATCGCGGCCCGGCTGGACGCCGTCCGCGAGGACCTCGCCCGGCGGGACGAACGCGACCGCACGCGCGCCGACAGCCCGCTGCGGCCGGCGGAGGGGGCGGCCATCGTGGACACTTCGGGGATGGACATGGAGGCCCAGGTCCGGGCCGTGCTGGACGTCATCCGGGCGCACCCCCGCTGCCCGGCGCCCGCGGCCCCGGTTTCGCCGGGCCAGCGGGGACCGGCGGGACACTAGGAGATTCCATGGGAGTGCCTTATAGTGTTGCGCGGTTTCTGCTTGATGGACTCTTGTGCGCCGCGAGCGGTTGGGAGGTTCGGGGGCGGGAGCATGTCCCGCGCACCGGCGGACTCATCGTCGCCTCGAACCACATCTCCTACATGGACCCGCCGCTCATCGGCACCGCCGCGGTGCGGGTACTGCACTACCTCGCCAAGGAGGAGCTGTTCCGCCAGCCGCTGCTGGGTCCGCTCATCACGGCATTTCACGCCATTCCGATCCGGCGTGGCAAGGCCGACCTGAGCGGGCTTGCGCGTGCCATCGAGGTGTTGAAGTCCGGCGCCGCGCTGATCATGTTCCCGGAGGGGAGCAGGATGCGCGACGGCGAGTTGCACCCGGCGCGCCCCGGAGTGGGCATGCTGGCGGTGGGCGGGAACGCGAAGATCGTTCCGTGCTTCATCTCCGGCAGCGACCGGCCGAATCAAT
>CAIXRL010000488.1 GCA_903921835.1 Candidatus Eiseniibacteriota bacterium
GGACAGGACACTAGCCCGGACTGTTTCATGAGCCCGCGGCCTGCGAGCGCGATCTGCGCGCCATCCGGACCCACCTCCGGTGGGTGCCCCGAAGCTCGACCGGCCGCTGTCCTCATCGCGTTGACAACACGGCTGCGGCGCGGCCGGCCGATCTTCCTGCCGCTGACGCACATCTCGCGCCCTCGGCTCGCGGTTCATGAAAAGTCCGGGCTCGTGTTCGGTGCCACGCAACATCGTAGAGCCAGGTGTGGGGGGAACTCTTCGCGACCGTGCGATCGGGCTCGGTGAGCGGCAAGGGCCCGGACCTCCGCCTGACTATTTCATTGCCATGTTCAAAAAATGACAGCTAGAGTGCGGCTCCCACGGATGTGGTTGCGGAGTTCCCACTTCACGAGGAGGCCGTCCGATGCGTTTGAGTCCAAGGTACGTTGCGCTCGTTGCCTGCGTGGCAACGTTGTCGGTTCTTGCCGGCGCCAGCATGGCGTGCGGGGGCCGCGGTCACGCGTGCTGCGCGAAGGGCTCGTCCGCCAGCGCCCTCGCCCCGGCGCCCATTACGATCGCGGCGGCCGAACTTCCCGGGCTGCCGTCGCTGATGCCGTCGCTCGCCGGTGAGCCGTTCGTCTCCGGTCTGCGCGCGTTCATCGATCCCGAGACCGGGCTGCTCACCAGCACCACGGGTTTCCTGCCCCCGGTCGACGCGTTCTCGCCGACGGTGGACGTGGCGAACCTCCCGCAGATCGCGATGCCCGACGGATCGTACATGATCGACACGCGCGGCATCATGATGGAAGACATCGTCGTCCAGCTGGACGTGCTGGGTCACCGCGCGTTCCAGTGCACGCAGGATGCGCGGCGCGTCCGGGCCCCCGCGATCCTCCCGACCTCCACGAAGTACGCGGAGCGCTGACCATGAACGCACGCGATTCCCTTGTGCGCCTGTTCGCAGCCCTTGCCACGACAGGACTGCTCGCGGTTTCCGCAAGCGCCGCGACCATCACGATCGTCAACACGAACGGTGCCGGCGTCGGTTTCAACGATCCGACCGTCGTTGCGCCGGTCCCCGGCAACCCGGGCACCACGGTTGGCGCCCAGCGCCTGTACATCTTCAACTACGCGGCCAGCATCTGGGGCAGCATCATCAACAGCTCGGTGCCCATCCAGGTGAGCGCGTCGTTCGCGACGCAGACGTGCACCGCCACCAGCGCAACGCTGGGCAGCACGGGCTCCAATTCGTCTCACCGCGATTTCGCCGGCGCGCCGTTCACGGGCACGTGGTACCAGCAGTCGCTGGCCAACCGGCTCTATGGCGCCGACCTGAACCCCACTGCGACCGACATGACGACGACCTTCAACTCGGCGCTGAACGGCTCGGTCGGCTGCCTGGGCGGCGTGGGCTGGTACTACGGCACCGACGGCAACGAGGGCACGAACATCGAACTGCTGCCGGTGGTGCTGCACGAGCTGGCGCACGGGCTCGGCTTCGCCACGACCACGAACGCCAGCAGCGGGGCGATGAGCTCGGGCTATCCGTCCGCGTTCGATCACTTCCTCTACGACGACTCGCTCGCCGCGTTCTGGCCGACGCTGACCAACGCGCAGCGCAAGCTTTCGTCGATTTCTCAGAAGAACCTCACCTGGAACGGCGGCTACACGACTCCGGCCGCTGCGGGCTTCCTCGGCAAGCGGCAGCGGATGGTGATCAACTCGCCGCCCTCCATCGCCGGCGTCACCTACAGCATCGGCCTCGCCGCGTTCGGCCCTGCGCTGACCGCGGGTGGCGTCACGGGCGACGTCGTGCTGGTCTCGGACATCACGGCGCCCACGTCCGACGGCTGCGAAACGTTCACGAACGGCCCCGCGCTGGCGGGCAAGGTCGCCCTGCTGGATCGCGGGGTGTGCACATTTGTCGCCAAGGCCGAGTCGTGCCAGGCGTACGGCGCGATCGCGGTGATCGTGGCGAACAACACGTCGGGCGTCATCCTCCCGGGAGGCACCGATCCCGCGATCACGATCCCGGTCGTCAGCATCCTGCAGTCCGACGGCACCGCCATCAAGACGGCGCTCGGCAGCGGATCGGTCAACATCACGTTGAACCTCGACCCGGTCTATATGGCGGGTGCGGACAACGCCGGACGTCCGCTCATGTACACGCCCGCGACGTACACGAGCGGCTCGACGGTTTCGCACTGGGACGTGAGCCTGACCCCCAACGCGCTGCTGGAGCCGAACATCAACCAGGATCTCCACGACAGCGTGGACATCACCAGGAATCTGCTGTGGGACATTGGCTGGTTCGACGCGGCCGTGGCGACGACGCTGGCCCGGTTCACGGCCGAGGACGTCAACGGCGGCATCCTGCTGACGTGGCAGTTCTCGGATCCGACGAACATCGGCGCGATCACCGTCGAGCGCGCGACCACGGTCGAAGGCCCCTGGTCGGCGATCGGCGTGACCGCCAGCACGGACGGTTCGCTCAGCAAGGCGCTCGATGCGAGCGTGGACGCCAGCACGTCGTACTACTATCGCCTCAGCGTGATGGACCGTGCGGGCAGGACGACGAACTACGGTCTCGCCGCCGGTCGTCACGCCGCCACCATCAGCGGACCGGCCGCGCTGTTCGCGCCCAGCCCGAATCCGGTGCACCAGGCGTCGTCGCTGTCCTTCCGCCTGTCCCAGCCGGAGTTCGTCCGCATGTCGATCGTGGACGCGAGCGGCCGGCAGGTCCGGACGCTGGCGAACGCGATGATGCTGCCCGGCGAGCACGTCCAGATGTGGGACGGCCGCGGCGACTCGGGCCAGAACGTCGCGCCCGGGCTGTACTTCGTGACGCTTCGCACGTCGAAGTCGCTGCTCTCGCAGCGCCTCGCCGTGGTTCGCTGAACTCGTCGACCTGCGTCACCGTTGCACGCGCGGCCGCCCGCTTCCCGCGGGCGGCCGCGCACTTTGGAGCCATCACCCGCTGCCGGGTGTTGCATACTGTGCGCGGAGGGACAGCGAATGCCCGAACGCGTCTGCCACGGCTGCGGCGCCGCGATGCGCCGCGGTGATCCGATTCCGCGGGACGGAAGCTGCGATGGCTGCGGCCGCGACCTGCGCTGCTGCCGAAACTGTCAGCACTGGGACGAGCGCGCGAGCGGCGAGTGCCGCGAGACAGAGGCCGACCTGGTGCAGGACAAGTGGCGGCGGAACTTCTGCGAGTTTTTCAGCTGGTCGCCGGCGCCGTTCGTGGCGGATGCCTCCGCGAGCCGGGCGGCCACGGCGCGCGCGAAGCTGGACGCGCTCTTTGGCGGCCCGCCGGCCGTGCGGCCGGAGAGACGGGCGACCGCGGCGCGCGCAAAGCTGGACGCGCTGTTCCGCGATCCGGATCCAGCGCCAGACGACGAGGAGTAGTCCGGACCGGCCGCCCGTGGCCGCCTACATTCTCCGGTCCACAAGGCATACAGTGCGCATCAGATACCCTGTCGCAGTGACGCGTCCGCGCCCAGCCAGTCCGATGTCCCGCCGCCACAAGGAGAGCCCCATCATGCCGGGCCTGCCGATCAAGCCTGCCGTCCTCACCGAGATCCAGCGCCAGTTCAATCACGAGCTGAGCGCCGCCCACGCCTACACGGCGCTGGCGCAGTGGTGCGCCGCCCAGAACCTCAAGGGCTTCGCACGCTTCTTCCACAAGCAGGCGGGTGAGGAACGCGAGCACGCGCAGAAGTTCATGGATCACCTGCTCGACCGCGGCGCCAGCCCCGAGCTGCTCGCGATCCCCGCGCCGCGGACCCGGTTCAAGAACGTGCTCGAGGTCGCGCAGCACGCGCGCGAGATGGAGCAGGTGAACACCGCGGGCATCCACCAGGCGTACGAGGCCGCGCTTGCGGAGAAGGACTACCCGGCGCAGGTGGCGCTGCAGTGGTTCATCTCCGAGCAGGTCGAGGAGGAGGCGTGGTGCGACGAGCTGGTCGGACGCGTCGAGGCCGCCAACTGCGCGGGCGGCGCGTCGTCGCTGGATCGCCACCTCGAGAAGATCCTGGACGCGAAGGCGCACGGCGGAGAATAGGTCGACGCCTGGCGGCTCGGCGCCGGGCGCGCCCGCAGGCGGCCCGCTCGGCCCGGCGTCCTGTCCCGCTCTCGCGGGGTCCAGTCGCGGGTCTTGCCCTCTTGGCTTCGCGGCTCCTCCGACGCACCGCCAGCGGGCACGCCGGGTGGGTTGTGCGCCGTGGCTCGCGGATGGCTGCGTAGGAGCCCGGGCGTTGTTGCAGCCTGTGATCGAACGCGTGTGGACGGCCGCGTTCTGGCCCCATCCGCAATCCGCGGCGCACAACCGATGGCGTGCCGCGGCGCGAGCTCCCTATTCACCCAGGGCGGAGGCCGGGACCTGCTGCTCGGCTTGCGGTTTCGAAGAAGGCGCGGAATCGTCCCGGTCGTTCAGGTTGATCCCGCTGACCCTTTCTTGACAATGGGGGTTCGGAGATGGGTCAATGACCTGACCAAGCGCTTCGGAGTCGCACCCTGCGATCCGTGCTCTAGGCGGTTGTGACCGGGAGGGTATTTCCATGCGACGAAGTCGCTCGTCGTACTCGCATCTCATCGCAGTCGCTGTGCTCTGTCTTCTCCCCCTGCTCGCCTCGTGCGCGAAGAAGTCCACGCCGGGCGATCCCGGCGGTCCCACCGATCCCACCGGTGCTGCCAAGCTCGTCCTGGAGGCCAATCAGCAGCTCGAGGACATCCTGTTCGCGCAGATCAACTCGACGACGGGCCTGAAGCGCCCCGCCGACATCGACCTGCACACGCCGGAGAGCAAATACAACCAGGCGCTGGCTCTCGATGCGGCCAATGCCGATGCGCACTTCGGCGTCGCCGTGCTCGGCCTGATGAGCCTGACGTACGACCCCGAGGTCAACGCGGCGTTCGACGAATGGAACACGTATCTGCAATCGCACGTGCCGTTTCAGACCGGCAGTGCGCCCACCCGTCCGCTTGGCGTGCCGACGACGCTATCCGGCGGCCTCTCGGGCCTGCGGCTGCCCTACGAGCTCGTGCCATTCTCGATGGTCGCCAGCCTGCGTGCATCGCAGACCGCGGTCGATCCACAGATCAGCCGCGCGCAGAACATCCTCAGCCAGCGGGTGATCCCGCGGCTGCAGGTGGCGATCGCTCATCTGGGCGTCGTGGCAGCGCACACCGGCTACGTCTTCACGATCACGCCACGCATGCAGGGCGAGACGAGCCTGCCCCCGATCCTGGTGCACACCACCGACGTCCTCGCGCTGCGGGCGGCAAGCGAACTGCTCATTGCGGCATGTGACCTGGCAACCGCGTACAATCTGGGCTTCGCCACCTACGACAGCCTCGGCCTGGTCAATGCGTTCAAGCCCGGCTCGGGCTGGCTGGCTCTGGCGGGCACCTCGGGCACCTCGGGCCGCGACCGCATGAGAGACGCGCGCGTGCAGGCGCTCACCTCGATCCTCGATGCCAAGGCGGTGATCGCCACGCTGCTCGCGCAGACCGGGAATCACGACAACGATCTCATCAAGATCCCGCCGGGACCCCGCGGGCGCACCGACGCCGACTCGCTGAACGCCGGGCTCGACCGCGCAAGCCAGGCGCTCCAGTCGGGCTACACCCTGACCGCGGACTGGGACGGCAACTCGTCGACCCCGGACGTGGCGCTCCAGATTCGCGTGGACCTCCTGTTCACGGACCCGGTGCCTGACTGGAAGGCGCTTCTGCCCACGTACACGGCCTCGGCGGTGCCTCGGCCCTACGACGAGACCTCCGAGTCCTTCACCGGCTCCGTTTCCGAGACAGCGCGCATTCCCATGGCCGGGTACTACCAAGGCGAATATCGCTTGTCCGTGCAGCCCGGCCAGGAGCCGTATGAGTACTACTACGGAAACGATTCGCTGTATGTCCCGCTGCGCGCCGCCGCCCGGGCGGAGTACCAGCGCGTGAGCTCCCTTCCTGGCTTCACGGGATCGTGCTGGATATGGGCGAACTACAGCTACTCTTACCTGGGTGCGGGAGTGCATTCGATCCCGGTCAGCATTTCGGACTACTACTACATCACGACGAGCTCGGTGTTCGTGCCGCAACTGACGTGGGACGCGAGCAGCGTGAGCACGTGGACATGGCCGTATCCGACGATGCACGGTCTGCTGCCCGGCATGACCTCGACGGCGACGCTGCTGCAGACCTTCGGCTATGTACCCTCATCGTGGAGCAAGACGGTCGTCCTCGACTGGGCCAGCGGTGGACACGGCTACTGGTGGTAACCCGGGCGCGCGCACGCGGCCCGGCCGGCGTTCTGCTGGCCGCGTGCGCGCTGTTGTTCGGCCCCGGAAGCGCTGCCGGGGCCGACCCTGCGAACCTCTTGCAACCCGGGAGCCGCCCGGCCGTCGGGCTTGGGGGTGATCCGTTCCTCTCTCCCCTCGCGGATGACAGCGGCTGGTGGGGTTCGTTCCGGTTTCATTCCAGCACGGGTGTCCAGATTGACGCCCTGTCGGATGAGCCCGTGACCGAGAGCGGGGCGAAGCACAAGGGACACGCTGACGACCGGCGACTTGGCTGGACGCTGGATGGCGCCGCACGCGCCGGCCCGGCTCGGCTGAGCCTCGGCGCCCGCCTCGAGGCCCGCAGCGCTGACCTGAGCTGGCGGGGCAGCCAGAGCACGGTGGAAAGCGGTGCGCATGGCTCCGGTCTGACGGTGGCTGCGCGCGCCACGGGTCTGGCACCCGGCCTGACGCTGCAGGCGATTGCCCCCGCCGGCTGGCCGGGGTGTGAACGCACCACCTCCAGCGCCGGCGCCGGCGCGCGGTTCGAGCTCGGAGGCTTCATCCGCGTGCAGGGCCAGTTCAGCCGCGCACGCGTTCCCGAGGTGCTGCAGGTGCTGGCTCGAGACCAGCCGGTGGACGCGCCGATGAACCTGAGCGCGGACGTATACCGGGCGGACCTGCGCGTGCGTCTCGCGTCGCGCCTCGAGGCCGAGGCGTCCGCCGGGGCGACCTGGCTGCGCCCGATCCAGCCACGCGATACCGCGTGGACGTTCGAGCACTTTCCGCGCGGTCACGTCTACGACCAGCAGGCGAGCCTCGCCTGGGGCCGCCCGGGCCGCCGGGTCCTGGGGCGCTGGTCGCGCGTGGATCTCGACGCGAGTGAGGAATCGACGTGGGGAGGGCTGCGATTCGCCCAGATCCCCACGCTGCACGGCGGGCTCGGTGCGTGGCTGGCCGCCGCGGAATGGACCGGTGCCGACTCGCGGCGCTGGCTCATGGAAGCCGAGCAGTTCGATTTGCGGGGCCGGGCGTTCGGTGCGGTGGAGACATGGCCGTTCACGTCGTTGCTCGTTGGGCTGCTGGGGACTCGCGGCTATGCCTCAGCCACGGCGCATGCGGACGGTTGGCGCGCGCACGTCGGGCACGATCGACCGGTGGGCGGGGCGCTACGCGTTCAAATGGCCGCCACCTGGTACGACATCCGTCCCGAGGCGAGCCTGCTCACGTGGGAGAGCGCGGTCGGCGGCTTGGGCGCAAGAGATCTGCGCAGGTATCGGCTCAGCGTATCGCGTGTGCAGTTGGCGGCGATCTCCACGAGCCTGTCCGGCACCGCGAAGCGCTTGCAGTGGAGCGTGAATCTGCGACAGTTCGTCTACGCCCGCTCGGTGCACGCAGGCGGGTCCGCCAACGGCGGAGGCGGAGGTGTTGCGAGCCCCTCGAGCCCGCCCGCACGGGGCTGGCCCGGGGGCACGCGGCTCGAAGCGTGCGTGCGCCGCGCCCTTCGTGCGCCTGTGACGAAATAGCTCGATCCGGCAGTGTCCGGTTAGGGGTCGAACAAGGTCAGCTCCTTGGCGTGGCGGGGTGGTTCTGGTTGAGAGCGATCGGGCTGCAAGGCGCATGAAAGCTGGGTTCTCTCGAAGACCGAGACCGACAGGACCTGTAGACATGTGTAGAGCGAGGCCCTGAGTTGAAGCTCTTTCGTGACGATGGCGATGAGCACGTAGGTGGCCACGGCGCACCAGCTCTGCGTCTTCGCAGCGTTCTCGCTGGTGCCCAGGAAACGCTTGATGCGCAGGTGCTGCTTTGATCCACCTGAAGAACCGCTCGACCTGCCAGCGGCTCTTGTAGAGCGCGCAGATCGTCAGCGCCGGCAGGGCCGTGTTGTTGGTCAGGAAGACCAACGTCTTGCCCGACTTGGAGTCCTTGAACCGAATACGCCACAGGTGCTCGGGGTACTTCCTGGCGGAGTAGTAGCCGTTGAGCATCACCTGCTGATCGCAGACCACGCCGGTGCTGCGATCGACGGCCGCCGAGTAGACGCGTCGCGCGTCCATCGGTGCCTTGGCTCGCGTGGCAAAGAAGGCCCCGACCTGATGCAGCGCGTACAGCCGCGTGTCAACACCTTGGTGGAGCGAAACGGCTCCCAGTCGAACAGGCTCAGGCACAGGCCGCTCGATGATGCGTCCGAGGGTCTTCCACGGCACGAACTCCATCACCTGCGCGAACAGCGTCTTGCCACCGTTCATGCGTCACCGCGGGTGGTTCAAACCCGCGAGCATCGCAAGCAGGCGAGGTTCAAATCGTGGACACCCAGGAGCCCAGAGAAACCA
>CAIXRL010000489.1 GCA_903921835.1 Candidatus Eiseniibacteriota bacterium
CGCGGAGCAGCACCCATGCGCCGTTACTCGCGGATGCACCTCCCGCCCGAAGTCGCCATGCGCAACCTCGACGCGATCGACCTCGAGGAGAAGTCCCGCCTCGCTGAAGGCATCGCCCTGATTGCGGTGCTCGACGAGCGCCGGGACTACCTCGCCGCCGGCTACTCCTGCATGCGCAGCTACTGCATGGGACGGCTGCACATGTCCGAGGACAAGGCGCTGCGGCGCATCCAGGTCGCGCGCGCGGCGCTGCGGTTCCCGGAGGTGTTCGAGTGTCTCGCGGATGGCCGGCTGAGTGTGACCACGGCGGCGGTGCTCGCGCCGCACCTCGAGCCGGAGACGGCGGCTTCGCTGCTGGAGGCGGCGGCATTCCTGAGCCGGCCCGAGATCAGCCGGATGCTGGCGGTGCCGTCGTGCCCTCTCGCAGTGGCCCCGGCCGAGCCAACCTTCGAGTCACTTGTCGAGACATCGTCATGCCAGCATGCACCGGTGCATGCGATATCGGACCTAAACCGTTGCGACTGCGTGGCGGGCCATTCCACCGCGTCCGGGGAGCGTCAAGCGCCTGCGGAGCACCCGCGTCGCGGCCGGGTGTCGCCCTCGGCCACGGGCGAGTACGACGTGCGGCTGACCATCACGCCGGCCGAGCACGGGGAGTTGGTCCGGGCGCAGGCGCTGCTCGGCCACGCGCTGCCCTCGGGCGACCCGGCGCTGGTCTACGCGCGGGCGGTGAGCCACTACCTCGCGCACCTCGCGAAGCAGCGCCTGGGCGTGAAGCCCGGCGCGGCGGCGCAGGCGGGCGGTGCAACGGGCCGGGCGATCCCGAAGGCGCTGCGGCGCCTCGTCTGGGAGCACGACGGCGGGCGGTGTGCCTTCGTGAGCGCGGACGGACACCGCTGCGAGGAGATCCGGCGGCTCGAGATCGATCACATCACGCCCGTCGCGCTGGGTGGCGAGTCCACGCCGGACAACCTTCGCCTGTTGTGCTCATGCCACAACGCGTACGAGGCCGAGCGCGTGCTCGGCAGGGAGCACGTGCAGCGACGCCGGGAGCTCGCACAGCGCGAGCGCGCGAAGGCGGAGCTAGCGGCGCAGGCGAGCCGGGAGCGACAGCGCGCGCGGGACGCGGTCGCAACTGAAGAAGCCACGGCGCGAGCGAAGGTGCGGGACGCGGCGAAGCAGGCTCGCCATGACGACGTCTACGCCGCGCTGCGCGGTCTGCGCTCCGGCTCAGCCGAGGCGCGCCGGGGAGCCGGGATCGCCGATGCGATGCCGGATGACGCATCGCTCGAGGCGTGCCTGAGGGCGGCGCTGACCGAGCTCGCGCGTCCGCTCCTGATGCGCGGCGAGCGCATGGCGAGGTGCACCACGTGAGGGCGGGGCAGCCGCGTTTCGGGCACCGCGCGCACGCGTGGTCTCGGCCGGGAGCGCGGCGGTGATGCCGAATCAGGGAAAGTCACTCAGTGTCCCGTCCCAGGAGTAGCTTGACCACAAAGGCGGCCAATGTGCCCGGCTGGCAAGGCGCGACGACGAAGTCGTATCAATAGGATACGTCGAGGAGGAGCAACGCAGCCGGCCGCGCACAGCGGGCGCCGACTGCCAAGCTACTCCTGGGACGGGTCACCAGCCCCAGATTGGGCGCCTCGGCGAAAACCTATTAGTCTCGGCGCATGGCCTCTCCCGATCCCTGCGATTTCGACCCCGCGAACCCCGCGCACGTGGCGACGTGGGACGAAGCGTCGCTGTGGTCGGCGCTCGCAGGCCAGCTGCTGCTGGACCGCGTCCCCCTGGACGCGCGGTGCGCCATGGACCTGGGCACCGGCGCCGGGTTTCCCGGGCTGGAGCTGGCCGAACGTCTCGGACCCGGCGCGCTGGTCGTGGGAGTCGACCCCTGGCGGACGGCGCTCGAGCGCGCCTCGGCCAAGGCGCGCACGTGGGGCGTGCCGGGCTACGTCCCGGTGCTCGCCGATGGCGCGTGCCTGCCGCTGCGCGCGGCGTGCCTGCACCTGGTGGTCTCGAATCTCGGTGTGAACAACTTCGCGGACCCCGACGCGGCCTTCGCGGAGTGCCGGCGCGTGCTGGCGCCGGGCGGAGTGCTGGCGATCAGCACCAACGTGGTCGGCCACTTTCGCGAACTCTACGACGTGTTCGACGACGTGCTGCTCCGCGCCGGGCACGCGGAGGCCCGCGGGCGTCTTCGCACGCACGTGGCCCACCGCGCGACGGTCGCGGGCCTCACCACGATGCTCGCCCGCCACGGCCTGCGCGTGACGGATGTGCTCGAGCGCGAACGGGCCTGGCGCTTTCGCGACGGAGCCGCGCTGCTGGATTCCCACCTGGTCCGCATCGGCTTCCTGCCGGCGTGGCGCGAGGTGGTCGGCGAGCCCGCAGGTCCCGTAATCGAGGCGCTGCGCGAGGCGCTGGATGCCCGCGCGCGCGACGCGGGCGAACTGCGGTTGTCCGTGCCGCTCGCGGTGCTGGTGGCGCGCGCCGCCTGACGACGGCGCACGCGGGTCAGGCGAGCAGCTTCGCCAGCGCGAACGCGGCCGTCGCGGCGAGGGCGCCAACGAGCGCCGTCTGGAGCGCGCTGCGCACCGGGTGCGCGCCGGTGAAGCGCCCCTTGACGTAGCCGAAGACGAGCAACGCCACCAGCGTGAATGCCACCGATACACCCAGGGCTCGGCGCGCGTCCGGAACGAAGAAGTAGGGCGCCAGCGGCACGAAGCCCCCCGCGACGTACGCACCTGCGATGGTCAACGCGCTGGCAAGCGCGCGCTTCGGGTCCGGCGCCTCCAGCCCGAGTTCGAACCGCATCATGAAATCGACCCACGCCTTCGGGTTCGCCTCCATCGCCACCACCACGGGGGCGATCGCGTCCTCCGCGAGCCCGTAGCCGCGGAAGACCTCGCGCACCTCCTCGCGCTCGAACTCGGTCTTCTCGACGATCTCGCGCTCCTCGCGACGGCGCTCGCTGGCGTAGTGCTCCGCGTCGCTGCGTGCGGCGAGGTAGCCGCCCAGTCCCATCGCGATCGAGCCCGCGGCGATCTCAGCCATGCCGGCGGTGACGACGAGGTTTGTCGCCGCGACCGCGCCCGAGAGTCCCGCGGCAAGCGCGAAGGGAACCGTGAGCCCGTCCGACATCCCAATGACGACGTCGCGGACGGTCTCGCCCGCGGTGAAGTGCCTTTCGACGTGCAGCGTGGCCGGCATGGAGATCCTCTTGCGCGCGGGCGTCCCGCCCTGCCGTGCGCGGGCGGTTCCCGCGCAGGTCCCGGGCGAGGACATCGCCGCAGCATCGGTCCGCGTCCCGGGCCGGGCAAGCGGGCCCGGGAGCGCCCCTCCCGCACTCCCGGCTGGCGGTCCATGAATCGCCCGGGCTACTGTCCCCCGGCGCTTCTGGTCCCGCATCGCCCTCCCGAAGGAAAGGACGCATCCGTGATTCGTACGACGCTTCGCGCCGTCGCCGCGGCCCTCCTCGTCGCGCTCACGCTCGCCGGCTGCAGCACGGACTCGCGTCCCGTCGCGCGCGTGGGGCGGCACACGCTCACCGTCGGCGACTTCCTGCGTGCCGCGCGCCGTTGGAACGCCGGCCGGCAGCTTCCGGCGGAGCAGGCGCGCCCGCTGCTGCTGCAGGAAATGGTCAGGAACGAGCTGCTGCTCGTCGCGGCGGAGGCGCACGGGCTGGACACCACGACCTTCACGCGGCAGCACCGCCGCGCAGCGACGGAACAGGCTCTGCTCGCGGCGCTTTCGGCGCAGCTCGCGCCAGCGGATCCCGGCGTGAGCGAAGCAGAGGTGAGGACCCTCTACGAGTGGCGCAGGACGAGATCGGACGTGCAGATCGTGTACGCGCCCGACAGCGCGACGATCGCGCTCGCCCTCCACCGGATCGAAGCGGGCGACCCGTTCGCGCGGGTGGCCGACGAGTTCGGCGGCGCCGGCATGCTGCCGCCCGGCGGCGAGCTCGGGTTCTG
Source organism: Candidatus Eiseniibacteriota bacterium (assembly GCA_903921835.1). Taxonomy (GTDB): domain Bacteria; phylum Eisenbacteria; class RBG-16-71-46; order RBG-16-71-46; family RBG-16-71-46; genus CAIXRL01. The sequence continues at coordinate 3,975 of CAIXRL010000489.1, forward strand.
CGTCTCCGGCTCGCTCCCACAGCCCATCGACGATGCCATGCGCACCCAGGCGATCGGCCACATTGGCGGTCCCTACCGCGCCTCGATGGGGTGGTTTCTCGTCCGCGTCTCGCGCCGCGTCCCGGCGAGCACGCACCCGTTCGAGCAGGAGCGCGCCTCGCTCGAGAACCTGATCCGCCAGCGCAAGCGGCAGAGGGCGCTGCTCGCTGGCGTCGAGAGGCTCGGCCCCGCGCACCACCTGTCGCTCGCCGCGGACGCGGGACAGGAGCTGTTCCGCCTCCTGACGCCTGGCCGCATGGGCGGATTCGGCAGCGCGTTGCCCACGGCGGCGGAGCGCCGGCACGTGCTCGCGCGCTTCGACGGCGGCGCGTTCACGGTGGGCGACGCGTTGGACGACCTCGCGCGACCCGAGATCGACAGGCCCAACGCCAGCATGGTGCCTGCGCTGCGCGAGTGGGTGCGCCAGCGCGCGGTGACCCGCATCGCGCTGGTCGAGGCCAGGAACCGCCACCTCGACGAGGAGCCGGCCGTCGCCGGGCCGCTCGCGGACCAGATCAACGACTACATCCTGGGGGGCGAGTACGAGACCGTCAGGACCGGCGTCACCCCGCCCGACGAGGCGACGCTGCGCGCCACGTGGGAACCGGTGAAGAACCGCTTTCCGATGGTGCGTCAGGCGCACGTGCTCTGGGTGGTGGTCGCGGACACCGCGAAGGCCCTGGCCATCACGCGGGGCTCCGGTCAGGGCTCGCTGCGCGAGGTCGCGCACGCCGTCGATCCGGCCATCGCGGTGCACGAGGAGACGCTGCGGTTCCCCAACGGGGACCCGAGGTGGGCGACGGCGCAGGGCGCGCTCCAGCGGCTCGAGGCCGGGCAGTGGGCGAGCCCGGAGGTCACGACCGCCGGATTCCGGCTGCTGCAGCTCGTGAAGAGCGAGCAGGGCCCGGTGGCGTGGGACCAGCTGCCGCCGGAGGTGCGGCGCTCGCTCGCGGACAACCTGCTGCAGCGCTCACGCGAAGCTCGCCTCTCGGCCTACACGGACTCGCTGCGGCGCGCGATCCATCCCGTGCTGCTGCCCGAGAACCTCCGCGGCGTGCCATGGCCGGCGATGGCCGGCGTAGCGCCCTGACCGGGCGGACCGCATGAGACTCGCACCGCGGCTGGTTCGCGCGCTCGGGATCGCACTGGCGCCGTTCGCCCTGCTCGGCATCGCGCACGCGCAGGGCTTCGGCGAGCGCATCGGCGAGCGCATCGTGTGTTTCTGGCCCGACTCCGCGGCCCGCGACCTGGCCGTGCGCGCCCCCGCGCTGTTCCCGTTCCTGCCCGCGCCGGGTGCGCCGGCCGAGCGCGGCACGGACTTCGCGGTGCGCCCCGAGTTCCGCATGCAGGGGGGCGGTCGCGTCGTGCACATCGAGACCCCGCGCGGCACCACGCTGTACGGGACCGGCGAAGTGCCGGGCGGCCTGGTTCGCAACGGCCGCCTCAGCGTCTGCTGGAACACGGACGCCTACGGCTACGACGCGAACTCGCCGTCGCTCTATCAGTCGCACCCGTGGGTGCTCGCCGTGCGGCCCGACGGCAGCAGCTTCGGCGTGATCGCCGCCACGCCCGGCCGCGTGACCATCGACCTCACGCACGGGATCGAGTTCCGCGCGCAGGGCCCCGTCTTCCCCGTGGTCGTGATCGACCGGCCATCGCCGCAGGACGTCGTGCGCGCGCTCGCCGATCTCACCGGGAAGATGCCGCTGCCGCCGCGCTGGGCGATCGGGTTCCAGCAGTGCCGCTACTCCTACGCGCCCGACTCCGAGGTGGTGCGCATCGCCCGCGAATTCCGCGCGCGCGGCCTGCCGTGCGACGTGCTGTGGATGGACATCGACTACATGGACGGGCACAAGCCGTTCACCTTCGACCCGCGCGGCTTCCCGCACCCCGGGACGCTGTCGGACACGCTTCACGCGCGCGGCTTCAAGAGCGTCTGGATCCTCGATCCCGGCATCAAGCAGGAACCGGGCGATTTCATGTACGAGTCGGGCCTGCACGGCGGGCACTGGGTGACCATGCCCGACGGCACTCCGTTCTGGGGCAAGGTCTGGCCGGGCGGCTGCAATTTCCCCGATTTCACGCGCGCGGCGACGCGCGCGTGGTGGTCGGCCAGCGTGCTCGCGTTCGCGCAGCGCAGCGGCGCCGACGGCATCTGGAACGACATGAACGAGCCCGCCGTGTTCGAGGCGGCGGGCAAGTCCATGCCCGAGACCGCGTGGCATCGCGCGGACGAGAGCCTGGGCGGGGCCGGCTACCACGCGCGCTACCACAACGTCTACGGCATGCTCATGGCACGCGCGTCGTGGGAGGGCCTGAAGGCGCGCGGGCCCGAGCGCCGGCCGTTCGTGCTCTCGCGCGCGAACTTCATGGGCGGCCAGCGGTGGGCCGCGGCGTGGACCGGCGACAACCGTGCGACCGCGGGGCACCTCGCGATGGCGCTGCCCATGGTGCTGAACCTCGGGCTCTCGGGGCAGCCGTTCGCGGGTCCCGACATCGGCGGCTACGCCGGTCCCATCGCGGGCGAGGACTTCGCCGCGTGGATGGGCCTCGGCACGCTGCTCCCGTTCTCACGCGCGCACACCGAGAAGGGCGGCATCCGCAAGGAACCCTGGAGCTTCGGCCCGAAGGTCGAGGCGCTCTGCCGCCGAGCGCTGCAGACGCGCTACCGCCTGCTGCCCTATCTCTACACGGTGTTCGAGGAGGCCTCGCGCACCGGCCTACCGGTCGCGCGACCCGCGTTCTTCGCCGACCCTGCCGCGGAATGGCTGCGTGAGGTCGAGCACGAGTTCCTCATCGGCGGCGACGTGCTGGTGGACCTGCGCTTCCGACCCGAGTGGAAGGAGGCGAAGCGCCTTTCCGACGACCCCTCCGCGTGGCGCGCCGCCACGGTGATCCCGGGCGAGCCCAGCGAGGCGCTGCCGGACCTCTCGGTGCGCGCCGGCGCGATCGTGCCGCTGGGACCGATCATGAACTTCTCGGGCGAGCGGCCGCTCGACGACGTGGAACTGCTCGTGGCGCCGGACGCCGCCGGACACGCGGAAGGCTGGCTCTACGAGGACGCCGGCGACGGGTACGGCTACACGCGGGGCGAGTTCCGGCGCACCCACCTGGTCGCGGAAACGCACGGGCGAACGGTGCGCGTGCGCGTGGACCGCAGCGAGGGCACGTGGACGCCGCCCGGCGAGCGGAAGTGGCGCGTCACACTGCTGGGCGGCCAGAAGGGCGCGGTGGTCGAGGCGCCGGCGGGGCGGTGAACGCGGCCGCGCGCGGAGCTGGGCGGCACCGAACGGAGCTGTGCGTGAAACGTTGAGCGGGAGCTTCCGGATACCGGGAAGCGCGTGGCCTTGTGCTTCGAGCCCACGGAAGGGCTCGAAGCGTCTCAATCGAACTCGTACTCCGGCTTTGGCGGCGCCTGCTCGGCGCCCACGCGCCCGGCCACGATGTCGGCGCGCGCGTAGTTCTCGCCCCTCATCCTGTGCCCCGAGAGCCGGCGCAGCATCGCAAGCTGGCCCGTGTGGGTGAACGCGTCGGCGATCCCGCCCTGGAAGAGCAGCCCCGGACCGCAACGCAGCGGCGCGTCCGAGGCGAGGTGCGCGTCCAGAGCCTCGAGCGCGGCGAAGAAGCGCGCACGCTCCGCGTCCCAGGACCGCGGGGTCGCCGCAGTCCACGTGCGCTCGCCGTCACGCGCCATGCGCAACAACCAGTCGAGCAGGTCGCCCACGTGCGCGAGGATCGTGCGCGGCGAGTTCGAATCGGGCGTAACCCGGTAGTCCGCGAACCCCTCGTCGGTTCCGCGCACGGTCTTGCCCGCGCGGTAGGCGAGCGTCGCGAGGGCGTGACGCAGGAACGCGCGCACGGCCGGATCGTCGGGCGGGAGCGCGCTCACCGCAGCCGCCGCCTCACCTCGGCCGCGCGGCGCTCGCTGGCCTCGACCCGCGAACCGTCCTTCAGGCGCAGCACGAGCACGCCGTCCTCGGCGCCGTAGCTCTCGATCGCTTCCACGTTGACGAGCGCGCCACGGTGCACGCGGACGAAACGCCCCTCGGGCAGCCGCGCCTCGAGCTCCTGCAGCGTGTAGTCCACCAGGTACTCCTTGCCCCCGCTGCTCGCCAGCACGAGCCGGTCGCGGGAGAACACCAGCGGGACGTCCGCCAGATCGAGCAGCCGCACCTCGCGCCGGTGCCGCACCGGCAGGCGCAGCAGCGGCGGCGCGCCCGATTTCGCGGGCGCGCCGTCGATCAGCTCGCGCGCCGTGGTCGCCTGCACCGTGCGCCGGCCGCCGGAAGCCACCTCGGCGCGGACGCGCTGCAACGTCTCGGCGAGCCGCTCGCGCCGCAGAGGCTTGAGCACGTAGTCCAGCGCGGCCAGCTCGAACGCCTCGACGGCGTGCTGGTCGTAGGCGGTCACGAACACCACGACCGGCGCGTCCTCGCCCTTGAGATGGCGCGCCACCTCGAGCCCCGAGACGTCCGGCATGTGGATGTCGAGGAAGGCCGCGTCCGGATGCGTGCGCGCGATGATCGCGAACGCCTCGGCGCCGTTTCGCGCCGAGCCCACGACCTCGATGCCCTCGTGCTCGGACAACAGGCGTTCCAGGTACTGGCGCGCGCGCGGCTCGTCGTCGGCGATCATGACACGCAGCGTCTCGGGCTTGCTCACGGCTCGGCTCCCTCCTCGCGGGGCCAGCGCATGCGCACGACGAAACCGCCGCCGCCGCGCGGGCCCGATGACATGCGCGCACCGGGTCCGCCGAAGCGGCGCACGCGCTGTTCGAGATTCTCCAGTCCGACGCCGAGGCCCGGCCCGCCGCTCCCGTGCGGCTGGCCGTCGTCGGCGAACTCCAGGTCGAGCCAGCCGTCGCGCGACCTCGCTTCCAGCGTCATGCGCAGCGGCAGGGTGCTCGAGGGCACGCCGTGCTTGAGACTGTTCTCCACCAGCGGCTGCAGCAGCAGCGGCGGCACGCTCGTCGACAGCAACGCGGGCTCTCCGGCGTAGCGGAACTCCAGCGGGTTCTCGTAGCGCTCGCGCGCGACGCCGAGGTAGTCCTCGACGAACGCGACCTCCTCCGAAAGCAGCGCCGCGGGGCGCTTCCCCGCCTCGACCGTGTAGCGCAGCATGTCCGCGAGCCGCACCGTGAAGCGCTGCGCCGCAGGCGGGTCGGTCTCGATCAGGTACGCGAGCGTGTTGAGCGCGTTGAACAGGAAGTGCGGCTGCACCTGCGCCTGCAGCGCGCGCAACTCGGCCCGCGTGGCCGCCTCGCGCAACTCGACGGCGGACCGCTCCGCCGCCGCGCGCGCGTCCGCGAGCGCGAGGTTGTCGAGCCGGATCGTCGCCTGCCGCAGCAGCACCTCGATGTCGGCCACCGCATGCTCGGGCGCGCTCTCCGGGTCCGCGACCCGCGGCGGGCCGCCCGCCGGCCAGGAGATCGGCAACGACCTGCGCAGCCCCCGGTCGATGCCGGCCTCGACCGCCGCGCGCACCATGCCCGGGTCGAGCGCCGAGAGCAGCTCGCGGCCCGCCTCGTCGAGCGCCCGCCGCAGCGCCACCGGGTCGCGCCCGTGGATGCGGTCGATCGCACGCTGCACGCGTTCGCGCAGCGGGGCGAACGCGAAGGCGAGCACCAGCGCCGCCAGCGTGCTGAACAGCAGCGTCTGCTCGCCCGTCACCGAGGCGAACAGTCGCTGGCCGCCGAGCACGACGGCGAGGTAGATGGCCGCGAGCACGCCCGAGAGCAGCGCATAGGACAGGCCGCCCACCACCAGCCGCCGCGGATCGAAGAGCGGATCGTCCGCGATCAGGTAGGCGAAGATGAATGGCGCCGACAGCCACGCGATCAGGATGCTCGTGAACACCAGGCGCTGCGCCGAGGGCGGCATCATCGCCTGCACGCGCGGATCGGAGGCGATCAGGTTGAGCGCCGCGCCCGTGAGGATCGCGAACGCCGCGAGCATGGCCAGCCCGCGCTGGTGCGCGCCGGGCCGCCAGCCGGGGGCCGTGCGAACGTAGCGCGCGACGAGCGCGCAGATGCCGACCGCGAACGCCAGCACCTGGTAGCTGTCGTACGCGAGGTCGGGCGGGCTGTGATCCCAGCCGCGGTAGACCGCCCACACCACGACGGGCAGGACGTAGGCCCCCACGGTGAGCAACCGCCACGGCCTGCGCCGGTGCTCGCGCGGGCGCGGAAAGACGGCCATGAAGTGCACGAAGCTCGCGGGGTAGAGCCACGAGAGTCCCTCGTACACCTTGAGGTAGAACTGGAATCCCGGTGGGAATTCGCGCTGCGGGAACTGGTAGAGCCCGTAGATCACGCTCAGGCCCTGCAACGCCGCGAACCACAGGAACGCCCACGCGGTGGGCAGGTCGGGGCGACGCCACACGAGCAGGAACGCCACGATCGGCGCCGCGATGACGGCCGCGATCGGGTAGAAGTAGATCCTCAGCCGTTCCCACGCCGAAAGCTGCACGGGCGGCATCATGAGCGTGAGCGTGCTTCCCCGGCGCCGCAGCGTGAGCGCAAACGGGCCGCGCGGCCAGCCACGCACCCGCAGCGAATCGCGCACCGGGGCCCGCGACAGATCCCCGCCCGCGAAGGAGAGCAGCGAGTCCCCGGGCTGGAGCATCCCCTGCGCGGGCGGGCCGACCACACGCTCGACCACGCGGTGCACCACGTACGCGCCGAGCCGCTGGTAGGGCGTGTGCGTGAGGAAGCGCGGCAGGGCGACGAATGCCGCCACGAGAACGGCGGCGACCGCGAGGGCGCGTCGGGTGGGAATGGAATTCACTGCGGGCACCTTCGCACAGTACGGGAACCTCACTCAACGATCGCCTCGCCCGCACCGCGGGACTCCGGGGACGGGCGGACACTGAAATCGAAGCATGCCCCCTTCGCGCGCCCGGATGCGGGCCGGACGGACGAGCGCGGGGCCCGGGGCGCCCGGCGCGTGCGCCGCGGCCCCACAGCCGGGCAGCAGCGGCCTCATGTCCAAGAAGCGCAAAAGTCTGGCCCCCGGCGTGAGCGACGGGCGTCTCGCCGGCGTATTAGGATGTGCGGCGCACGGCCCGGTGGCTATACTGCGGCCCGCTCCGCCCCGCGCAGGCTTCGCTCCCCGCGCCGCGGCTCAATACCCGACTCGTCGGCGCCCCCCAGACCGTGGCGCCGCGCTCTCACGGAGGTTCCTCTTGATGTTCGCCCGCCGCGTGGCCGCCCTGGCGACGGTGCTCGCCCTGGCCGCCACCCTCGCCCTCGCCGCCGCGCCCGCCCGCCGCGCTGCTCCCGCCGCCACCACCGCCCACGCGGCGGCACCTGCTCCCGCCCGCGCCGCTGCAAGACCCGCGCACGTCGTGTCCGAGCAGGCGCTCGACGCCGTCGCGGCCATGGTCAACGACGAGGCCGTGCTGGTCAGCGACGTCGAGGAACAGCTCTACCTGTTCATCCAGCAGCTGCAGCAGCAGGGCGAGCGGGCGATGCCCGACTCGACCGAGATCGACACGCTGCGCCACCGGATCCTCGACCAGATGATCGACGACCGCCTGCTGCAGGGCGAGGCAAAGCGGCAGGCGATCGCGGTCACCGACGCCGAAGTGGACCGGCAGGTGGACGCCGCGGTCGCACAGGCCAAGGAGCGCATCGGCGGCGAGGCCGCGTACCAGGAGCAGCTCCGGCGCGAGAACCTCACCGAGTCCGCGCTGCGCGACAAGTACCACGGCGAGATGCGCAAGCAGATCATGGTCGAGCGGCTCAAGATGAAGCAGTTCCCCAAGCGCGCCGTGCCGCAGGCGGAGGCCGAAGCCTACTTCCGCGACCACAAGGACAAGTTCCCCAGGGTCCCCGGCGAAGTGCATCTCCAGGTCATCCAGATCACGCCGCAGCCCGATTCGGCCGCCCTGGCCGCCGGCCTCGAACGCATCCGGGTGCTCCGCAAGCGCCTCGTGGCCGGCGAGAAGTTCGCCAAGGTCGCGGCCGAGGCGTCCGAGGATCCGGGGTCCACGAACGCCGGCGGCGACCTCGGGTTCAACGTCCGCGGCCACATGGTGAAGGAGTTCGACGACGCGGCGTTCTCGCTCAAGCTCAACGAGATCAGCCAGCCCGTCCGCACGCCTTTCGGCTGGCACCTCATCCAGGTGCTCGAGCGCGACACGCTCAAGTCCGCCGCGGGGCACGACTCTCTGGACGACGCCGGCAAGCCGCTCCCCGAGGCGCACGTGCGGCACATCCTCATCCGCGTCACGCCGACGGACGCCGATTCGAAGCGCGCCGAGGCGCAGGCCGCGCACGTGCGCGAGGAGGCGCGCAAGGGCACGGACTTCGCCACCCTGGTGCACCGCTACAGCCGCTACCAGGGACCGGCCGATGCCAACGGCGACGTGGGCTTCGTGTCGCTGGGAACGCTCCAGCCGCAGATCCGCACGGGGCTCGACACGCTCGAGGCCGGCCAGGTGAGCGACGTGCTGACGAACCAGTCGGGGTTCAACCTGTTCAAGCTCATCGAGCGGCATCCCGAGCGGGAGTACAGACTGGATGAGGTTCACGACCAGCTGCCCGACTTCGTCGCGAACATCCAGCGACAGGAGCGCTACGAGACGTGGCTGAAGACGCTCAGGGCAAAGGCCCAGATCGAGTATCGCTGACGGGACATCAACCCCGCCCCACGGAAGGGGCTAGCCCGGACCATTCATGAACCGCGAGCCGAGAGTGCGAGATGTGCGGCAGGCGGAAGGGAATCGACCGGCCGTGACGGAAGCGTGTTGTGAACACGCTGAGGAAGCGGCCGGTCGAGCTTCGCAGCGGATGCCGCGCAGATCGCGCTCGCAGGCCGCGGGCTCGTGAATGGTCCGGGCTGGAGTTCGGGAGGCTCGATGATCGCATTCGAGCACGTGACGAAGCGCTACGGAGGGCGGCTGGCGCTCGACGACGTGTCGTGGCGCATGGACGAGGGCGAGTGCGTGGTCGTGCTGGGGCACAGCGCCGCCGGCAAGACCACGCTGCTCCGCCTCGTCACCCACGAGACGCAGCCCACGTCGGGCAGCGTGGTCGTGGGCACGTTCCGCGGCGGGCGGCTGTCGCGCGGGCACCGCGCGCTGCTGCGCCGCACGCTGGGCATCGTATACGAGGACTTCCGCCTGCTGGGGGACCGCAGCGCCTTCGAAAACGTCGCGCTCGCCGTGCGCATCTCCGGGCGCTTCGCCGACAGCGAGGTGGTTCCGCGCACGCTGCACGCGCTCGAGGAGGTCGGCCTGCAGGACAAGCGCTTCTCGCTGCCTTCGGAGCTGTCGTTTGGCGAACGCCAGCGCTGCGCCATCGCCCGCGCGATCGTCAACCGGCCCGCGGTGCTGCTGGCGGACGAACCCACCGGCGCGCTGGAGTCGCGCAGCGCCGGCGAGGTGCTCGCGCTGCTGCTGCGCATCCACCGCGAGGGCGCCGCGCTGATCGTCGGCACGACGCGGCCCGAGGTCGCCGACGCGCTCGGCGGGCGCCGCCTCGTGCTCGAGGAGGGCCGGCTTCGCGAGGCGGCTCGCGACGACGCCCATCTGCCGCCGGGGGCGCCCGCGTGGGCACGTGAGCCCCGGCGTCCCGGCGCGGAAGGAGCCTAGACCATGCACCTGTTCTTCTTCCGGGAAGCCTGGCGGTCGTTCAACGCCCACCGCGGCATCGCGCTCACCGCCATCTTCTCCATGACGGCGGCGCTCACCCTCTGCGGCGTGTTCCTGCTCGTCAGCCACAATGCACAGACGGCGCTGCAGGCCATGGGCGACCGGCGCGAGATGGTCGTCTACCTGAAGGACGAGGCCGGTGACGCCGCTGTGAAGGCGCTGCGCGACAAGATCGCGCAGTACTACGGCAGCTCCACGTTCGTCAGCCGCGCGCAGGCGTGGAGCGAGTTCGAACAGCAGGTCGGCGACCCGGAGCTGCTGCAGGCCGTGGGCACCAACCCGCTGCCGGCATCGCTGCGCGTCAAGCTGCGTCCCGAGCTGCAGAACTTCGCCGCCATGGACACCTGCGCGCGCCAGATCGAGTCGTTCCCGGAGGTCGAGGGCGTGCGCTTCGGCGCCGAGTGGGTGCGGCGGCTGGACACGCTCTACGCCACCGCGAAGCGCGCCGCGATCGCGATCGGCGGCGTCGTGGCGCTCGCCCTGGTTCTCGTCGTCTACAACACGCTGCGCCTGAGCGTGCTGGCGCGGCGCCATCAGGTCGAGGTCATGTGCCGCCTCGGCGCGGGCGACCACTTCGTCGCCATGCCGTTCGTGATCGAGGCGGTGGCGCAGACACTGGTCTCGGCGTTGCTCGCACTCGGCCTGATGTTCGCGCTGCAGCAGGCGCTCGCGCCCCGGCTCCAGGGCCTGGCGTTCCTGCCGGCCCCGTGGTCGGTGGCGTTCGTCGCCGGCGCCGCGCTGCTCGCCTGGCTCGCCTCGGCGCTCATGCTCACGCGGATCCTGCGCACCGTCGGGCCGTGATGCGCCGCCGGCTCGCCACGCTCGCACTCGCACTCGCGGTGGTCGCCGCCGCAGCAGCAGCGCCGGTGCACGCGCAGGACAGCCTCGAACAGGCCAAGAAGCACGAGCTCGAGGACCTGCGCCGCCAGGCGAGCGAGAAGCGGCAGGCCGCCGCGGCGCTCAAGCCGCGAGAGAGCCGCGCGCTGGGCGAACTGCGCCGCACGGACCGCGAGCTCGGACTCACGCGCCGGCGGCTGGGCAACCTGCAGCACCGCCAGCAGGCGCTGGGGGCGCAGCTCGAGATCACCCGCGCCAGCCTCGAGCGCAGCATCGCCTCGCTGGCCGCGCAGCGGGAGAAGCTGCGCCTGCGGCTGCGCCGCATGTACGAGTTTGGTCCCGCGCGCGAGCTGGAGTACCTGCTGTCGGGCCAGTCGTTCGCGCAGCTCATGACGCGCTGGGACTTCCTCAACATGGTCGCGCAGCAGGACCGCGTACTGCTCGAGGGCGTGCGCGCCGAGAAGGAGCAGGTCGAGCAGAACCAGCAGCAGCTCGTGGGAAACATGCAGGACGTGCAGCAGAACGAGACGCGCACCTCGCGCGAGTCAGTCAAGCTCGCGCACCTGCGCACGCAGAAGGCGAGGACCGTCGCGAGCATCCAGTCCCAGCGCCAGCAGTACGAGGCGGCCGCGGCCGAGCTGGAGCGCACCGCCCGCCGCATCCAGTCGCTGCTCGCCCAGCTCGAGCGCCGGCGCCGCCAGGAGAACGAGAAGGCGCGCGTCGAGGGCCGCAACCCGCAGCCGTACAGCGGCGACTTCGCGCGCGGCCAGGGCCAGCTCGACTGGCCGGTGCGCGGCGAACTGGTGGGCCACTTCGGGATCGAGACCCACCCACGCTTCGGAACGCAGATCCACAACGACGGCCTCGACATCGCCGCCGCCATCGGCACCTCCGTGCGCGCCGTGGCGAAGGGCCGGGTCGATTTTTCGAACGACGACTACGAGGGCATGGGCGGCATGATCGTGCTCAACCACGGCGACGGCTACTACACGCTCTACGGCCACCTGAACGACGTGCTGGTGCACAACGGACAGGAGGTGCTGCCCGGCGCCGTGATCGGGCGGGTCGGCGACGCGGGGTCTCTGAAGGGCCCGATCCTGCACTTCGAGGTGCGCAAGGGATCGGCGGCGCTCAACCCGGAGAGCTGGCTGCGCTGAAGTTCCTGCGTGGCGACGCCGCCGGAAGACCCCCGCCCACACCAGGCCCGGCGCGCCCGCGCCGCCGCCCGGCCGGCGACGCGGGCGGTCGCGCGGCAGCTCTGGTAGTTTCCGTGGGCAATCGCGCCCACGCCCACGCCCGCAGGAGTTTCCGCCACCCATGCCCGTCATCCCGCTCGCCCGGTTGCTCGGCCAGGCCGAGGTCTCCGCATTCCTGCGCGGGATCGTCGGGCGCGGGCGCTACGGCAACGCCTACCTCTTCCACGGACCGGCCGGCGTCGGCAAGGGCACCGCGGCCATCGCGTTCGCGCGCGCGGCGCTCTGCGATCGCGTACCCGGCGCCGCGACGTTCGCGCCGCGGGCCGAAGAGCCCTCGCTGTTCGGCGCGGGCACCGCGGACAGCGCCGCGGCGCCCGCGGGCGACGATGCGTGCGGGGCGTGCCCGGCATGCGGCAGGAGCGGGCAGCTCATGCACCCCGACCTCAAGTTCCTCTTCCCGGTGTCGGGAGAGGAAAAGGACCTGGACGCGACGATCCTGGCGCAGCTCACCGGGTGGCGCGAGGATCCGCTGTTCGCGTTCCAGTACGAACGCGCCGCGTCGCTGCGCGTCTCGCAGACGCGGGAGCTGCAGCGCGACCTGGCCTACCGGCCCTACGAGGCCTCGCGCCGCGTGGTGGTGATCCGCGATTGCGACCGGATGCGCGAGGACCAGTACTCCATGCTGCTCAAGTCGCTCGAGGAGC
>CAIXRL010000490.1 GCA_903921835.1 Candidatus Eiseniibacteriota bacterium
GCCCGAGCGCGGGGCCGACGTGCTGCGCGCCGCCGCCGCGCTGGTGACGCTGCGCGCGTTCGAACCCGCGCGCCAGATCGCGCAGGGCTACATCGAGTACCTGGACGAGGGCCTGGCACCCGAGAGCTTCGGCCCCGCCGAGGGCGCGCCGCGTTATGGCGACCCCGAGCCCTCGCTGTGGCTCGTCCACCTGGTGGACCTGCTCGCGCGCCGCTCGAGCGTGCCGCCCGCCAACGACCCGTTCCTGCGCGACGTCGCGTGGCCGGCGCTCGAAGGCGTGATGCAGCACCTGCGCGCCGGATCACGCCACGGCGTGCACTGCGACCGTGACGGGCTGCTGTGGGCGGGCGAGGGCCAGCACGCCCGGGCCATGGCCGGCACGAACGCGCTCTGGTTCCACGCGCTCGTCGCGATGGCGCAGCTGGGCAAGCTGCTCGGCCGGCGCGAGAACGCGGCGTTCTACCTGGCGTGGGCGCACGAGCTGCAACGCTGCTTCATCGAGCGCTTCTGGGACGAACACGCGGGCGCGCTCTTCGAGTCGCTCGGGTCCGACGGCGCCGTGCGCGGCGTCTCGCCCGCGCAGTTGCTCAGCGTGAGCCTGCCGCCGGCGTTCCTGCCGCCCGCGCTGGCGACACGCCTGCTCGCCACGCTCGAACGCGAGCTGCTCACCCCGAACGGCCTGCGCCCGCGACCCGATGAACCGTCGTCGGACGCCGCGTGGCTGGGTGCGTGGGCGGCGGCCACGACGCGCACCCGCGGCCGCGACGCGGAGACGCTCGCGCGGCTCTCGGCGCGGCTCACACGCGCCGCGGCGCGCCCGCGGCTCGACCCGCTCGCGGCAGCCGAGATCCTGCGCGCGTGGATCGAGGAAGCCGATCGCGTGGAGAGCCTCGCGACCTGCTGACCGCGCGCTGCGACGAAGACCCCGGCGACCACGCCCGCCGGGGCCTTCGCCGTCACCCGCTCAGCGATGCGTCGTGTCGGCCGCGCTCTGGCGTGAGAAGAAACCGTTGAGCAGCCCGCCCGCCGCCCTGCGCAGGCTGTCGCGCGCCGATTGCAGCTGCTGCGCCGCGCTCACCCTGTGCGTGCTGTCGGCGGCGAGCCCCAGCCGCTGCGCGAGCGCCTGCTGCGCGGCCGCCTTCGCCTGGCCCTCCAGCTTCGTCCGCTGCTCCGCCAGCGCCTGCGAGGCGCGGCCCGCAAGCCGCGAGCGCATCGCCTGCGTGTCCCACGCCACGCGTGGGGACTTCGCGCTCCCGCTCACGCGCAGGTCGAGCAGGATGCGGCCCTGGTCGTCGGCCAGCGCACCCGCCGCCAGCGCGGACCGCGCGTCGAGCGCCGCCGCGACCTCCTTCGGCAGCGTCACGCTCACCGCGTAGTCGAGCGCGCCGTCGAAGCCGACCGCGCCCGCCAGCGTCCAGTCACCGCCCGCGCCCGCGAGATGCACCGGATCGGTGACGAGCCGGCCCTGCTCGATGCGCATGGGCAGCTTCAGGTCCTTGAACTTCACCTGGCTCAACTGCGGCACCTTCACGTACTGCGCGATCGCGTCCAGCGTGGGGCCGGGGCCGAGCTGGCCCTGCGCCAGCGACGCGAGGCCGACCAGCGTCAGTGTGCGCTTGAAGTCCTCGGGCGCCGCGCCCGCGCCGGAGAAGTCGAGCGTCGTGCTCATCGTGCCCTGCAACAGGTTCTTCGCCGGCGTCCACGCCGAGAGAATGTCGTTCGCCTGCACGTTCTCGACGATCGCGTTCACCGCGTACGCGGGCTTGCGCGTGTCGCGCAGGTCGAACGACGCGTGTCCGCGTACGGTGCCGCCGTAGCCCTGCAGCGAGAAGGCCGGCGAGGAGAGCGCCCCGGGCGCGAGCGTGACGTCGGCCTTCACGGCACGCACGTCGAGCTTGCCCTGGCGGAGCCGGTCGATCGCCACCGTGCCGCCGCCCTTCGCGTTGGGCAGGAACGGCGCGCCCGGCGTCGTCGGCAGCAGCTCGGCCAGGTCCAGGTACGGCGAGCGAAAGTCGAACTTCACCCCCGCGGGCGGCACCGAGTCGGGCTTCGCCATCAGCGCGAGCGGCCGGGTGACGGTCGCGTTCAGCGTGAACGACGACTTGCCCGCACGCGCGGTCAGCCCGCGGGCCTCGGCATTCGTCCCCGAGAACAGCACCGCGCCGTTGATGCCCTCGACGGGCGAGGGCAGGTCCTTCGTCGCCACGCGCACGTCGTGCAGATCGGCGCGGCCCGCGAGCACGAGCGCCCCGGGATCCTTCGCGCGCCCGCTGCCGCGCACGTCCACGTCCGCGCGCCCGCCCAGCGTCACGCCCGGCTGCGCCAGCAGCGGCGCGATCGCGGCGAGGTCCAGCCGGCCCTGCACCGCGAACTCCACGAGCGGATCGGCGAAGCGCCGCGCGAGCAGGCGCGCCCGCACCGGCTGGCCGGCGACCTGCGCGACCAGCGGGTCGACGCTCAGCGTGTCCGGCGCGAAGCGCGCCGAGAACCCGAGTGCGCGCACGTCGGCCGGGGCGCCGGCGTAGCGGAAGGCGGCCGCCTTCACCGTGAGCCAGCCCGTGACCACGGGGAGCGCGGCGGGCGCGCCGGCCGGGGCGGGCCCGCCCACCACCGTGAGGTCGAACGCGAGCCGGCCGCTGCCCGCGAGCCCCTTCACCGCCGGCGCATCCGCGGCCGCGACCCAGGCGAGCACCTGGCCGAAGTCCACGCCGTCTCCCTGCGCGCGGAGTCGGTAGCGCGGGCGCGGACCGACGCTGTCCACGACGCCGGCGAACGCCAGCTCCGACCGGCCCAGCCGCAGCGCGAGCCGCTCGAGCGCGAGCCGCTGCGTCGGCGTGTCGTAAACGCCGCGGTGCTCCACGTTCAGCACGAGGCCGGCGAGCCCGTGATTCAGCTCCGCGACGGTCGCCGCGCGCAGCGGCCCGAACATCAGGCCCGTCACGGTCGTCCGGCCCGCGGTGGCGATCCGGCTGCCGCCGCCCCCGGTCTGCAGGGACAGCGTGGTGGAGACGTTGAACGCGACGCGGCGCGTACCGCGCACGTCGTCCACCAGCACGCGACCGTCGCGGATCGCGAACGCGCGCACGTCGAGATCCAGCGCCGGTGGCGGCGCGCCCGGCTGCGGCGGCGCGCCGAGGCTGTCCAGGTTGGTGCCGCCGTCGGCGCGCAGCAGCAGGTGCAGCGCGGGCCGCTCGATCGTGAGCCTGCGCACGCGCACCTTGCGCGAGAACAGCGCGACCACGTCGAGGTCCAGGTCCACGGCATCCGCGGAGAACGCAGCGCCGCGCGCGAACCCGCCGGGCTCGGCCAGCTCGGGGCGGCGCACCGTGAGGCGCACGGGCGGCCACAGCCCGAGGGAGGCGTCGGCGAAGCGCACCTCGCGCGCGAGCGCGTGGTGGAGCTGGTCCGCGACCATGGCCTTCAGCCTGGCGGGCGGAAACAGGAGCGTGAGCGCGAGAGAGGCGATCGCGACGAGCGCGACCGGCACGGCGAGGAGCCAGCCCCAGGGGGGCAGGCCGCGGCGGGAGGCTGTGGTCATGCGAGGATCTCCGTTGAAAGGGGTCCGGCGGTATCCTGCCACAGCCTGGCCCGGAGGGTTCATCCGTCGCGGACAGCGGGGTGGGAGGCGTGCGGCAGGCAGGTGCCCGGAGCCGGCCCGGCCGTGACCGAATGCAGTTTCGAACAGGCCGCAGAAGCGCCGGTGCGCCTCCCGCGCGGGATGACGCGCAGATCACGACCGCAGGCCGAGGCACGCCGGGGGGCGGGCGAAGCCGGTTGGCGGCGCGGGGCGTTCCCGCGTAAGGTCCGCCGCCTCATGACCTCCGTCTCCGAATCCGTGTTCGCCGAGCTGCAGGCGCACCGCCTGGTCGCGGTGATCCGCGCCGCCACCGACGCGCAGGCGCTCGAGGCGGCGCGCGCAGTCGTTCGCGGCGGGCTGCGGCTCGTGGAGATCACGTTCACGTGCCCCGACGCGCCCGCCATCCTGCGCGCGCTCGCCGGGACGACTGCGATCGTCGGCGCCGGCACCGTGCTCACCGCCAACGAGGCGCGCGCCGCGGTGGCCGCCGGCGCGCGCTTCCTCATCGCGCCGAACATGTGTCCCGCGGTCGCGGCCGTCGCGCGCGAGACCGGCGTGCTCTACTGCCCGGGCGCCTACACCACGACCGAGATCCTCGCGGCCCTCGCCGAGGGCGCGCACGTCGTGAAGGTGTACCCGGTCGGCATCGCGGGCGGGCCGGACTACGTCAGGGTGATCCGCGATCCGCTCCCGCGCGTGCCGATGCTTGCCGCGGGCGGCACGCACATGGGCAACGTGGCGGCGTTCCTGGATGCCGGCTGCGTCGGGGTCGGGCTCGGAGCCTCGCTCGCCGATCCCGCGCTGGCCGCGGCGGGCGCATTCGAGACCATCGAAGCGCGCGCCCGCGGGTTCGTCGCGTGCGTCGCGGCCCGCGAGCGGGGCGCGGGCGCATGAGCCGGCGCATCGCGGCACTGCTGCTGCTGGGCGGCGCCCTGCTGGCGGGACCCGCGCGGGCGAGCGTCGAGGAGTTCTCGACCTTCGACGTGCTCGGA
>CAIXRL010000491.1 GCA_903921835.1 Candidatus Eiseniibacteriota bacterium
GGCTCACTTGTCCGTGCACGCGTAGCACAGGTTGAAGCTCTTGTTGATGAGCGGGAAGTCGGGAACGATGTTCCCGGGCACCGCCAGCGCGAGCGCCGGCCAGATGGCGTGCGAGGCGGAGCGCACGCGCCACTCGCCGATCGCGCCGCGCGCGTCGGCGCGCAGCCAGTGCACGTGCAGGCCGCGCGGGGACTCCACCACGCTGCTGCCCCAGCGGCCGGACCGCAGCTCGCCCAGGTGCTGCGCCAGCGGGCCGCCGGGCAGCCGCAGGATCATCTGGTCGATGATGTTGAGCGACTCGTGGATCTCGTCGGCGCGCAGTTCGAAGCGCGCGAGCACGTCGCCGCCGGTGCGCGTGACCACCTGGAAGTCCAGGTCGCGGTAGAACGCGAACGGGTGATCCTTGCGCCCGTCGCGCGGCACGCCGCTGGCGCGCGCGGCCACGCCGGTGACGCCCAGGTCGCGCACCACGTCGGCGGTCAGCACGCCGGTGCGCGTCACGCGGTCCAGGAGCGCGGGGTTGGAGACGGCCTCTTCCACGGCGCGTGGCACGTCGGCGCGCAGGTCGCCCAGCAGGCGCCGCAGCCACAGTTGCTGCGCGTCGTCGAGGTCGCGCTGCACGCCGCCGGGCACGCACACGCCGCGCAGGAAGCGGTGTCCGAAGAGCTGGTCGCACACCTGGCGCACGATCTCGTGCAGCCGCATGAACTCCGCGGCGCCCACCACCCACGCGACGTCGTTGACGATGCCCGCCATGTCGAGCAGGTGGCTGGCGATGCGCTCGAGCTCGGCGGCCAGCGACCGCAGCGCGCGCCCGCGCGGCGGCACGTTGGCACCCGAGAGCTCCTCGGCGGCCTGGCAGAACGCCAGCGCGTGCGAGAACGCGCACGTGCCGCACAGCCGCTCGGCCAGCTCGAGGCCGCGCGTGACGGACTGGCCCTCGGCGAGCGCCTCGAGTCCCCGCCACGTCCAGCCGAGCCTCACGTCGAGCTGCAGCACCGCCTCGCCGACGGTGGAGAAGCGGAAGTGGCCGGGCTCGATCACGCCGGCGTGGATGGGCCCCACGGGGATCTCGAACACGCCGTCGCCCTCCACGGACGGCCGCGTGAAGCGCGGCGGCCACGCGATCCCCTCGGGCGGCGTGAAGTCCTTGCGCAGCGGGTGCATGTCGCGCGGCCAGCCGGCGTGGGCAATCAGCGGGCGCGGGTCCGGGTGGCCGATGGGCGTGACGCCGAGCATGTCCTGCAGTTCGCGCTCGAGCCAGTGGGCTGCGGGCACGAGCGGCGTGAGCGCGCGGTAGGCGGGCGCGATCTCGGGCACGGCCGCGACCAGCGTGAGCAGCGCGTCCTCGGGCGCCATCGAGAACGTGGCGTGGATGCGGAAGCGGCCGTGCTCCGAACGCTCGTCGAGCCCGAACAGCGCGATCAGCGTGCCGCCCCATTCGCCCGCGACCGCGCCGCCGACCTCGGCGAGCCGGTCCGCGGGCACCACGACGGTGCGCTCGCGCAGGCTGGTGCGGTCGGAGTCGATGACGGCGTCGGAGAAGCGCTCGCGGATGCCGCGCAGCGCGGTGTCGAGCGGGAACAGGTCGCCGCTGCCGGGGCCGGTCATGGTTGCACCACCTTCGCGGCCTGCTCGACCAGCGCGCGCACGGGCGCGGGCAGGTAGAGGCCAAAGAGGACGAGCAGCGCGAGCAGCGCCCACAGCGGCGCCTGCGACGCGGGCGAGACGCGATCCTGCCAGCGCGGCCGCGCGCGGCCCAGCGCGACGCGCGTCCAGTGGAAAGCGAGGCCGGCGAACACCACGGCGAACGTCACCAGCGCGACGATCGCGTACGTGCGCCGCGGGCCGGCGAAGCCGCCGGCCAGCGCCAGCCACTCCGAGACGAACGTGCCCGTGGGCGGCAGCCCCGCCAGGCCGAGACCCGCGCCGATGAACAGCGTGCCCAGCGCCGGGTTCACCGCGAGCACGCCCGACCAGTGGTCCAGGCGCCGCGAGTCGCTGGCGCGGCCGATCGTGCCGCCGGCGAGGAAGGCGAGCGTCTTGGCGAGCGACTGCATGAGCAGGTGCAGCATGCCGCCGAACACCGCGAGCGGCGTGCCCAGCCCGATGGCCAGCGCGACGAAGCCGGTGTGCTCGATGCTGGAGTAGGCGAGCAGCCGCTTGTACTCGCCCTGCACAAGCATGAACGGCATGGCGACCAGCATGGAGAGCACGCCGAAGAACGCCATCAGCCCGCCCGGCCACGCCGGCCCGACGCACACCGAGGTGATGGTGTGAAAGCGCAGCAGCGCCGCGAACGAAGTGGCCAGCAGCCCGGTGGACATGAGCGCCGCGACCGGAGTCGGCGCCTGCGTGTAGGCGTCCGGCAGCCACGAGTGCATGGGCGCGAGCCCCGCCTTGGCGCCGTAGCCCACGAACGCGAACAGGAACGCGAGCTTCACGAACCGCGGATCGAGCCGCGCCGCCTCGGCGCGCAGCGCGGTCCAGCGCAGGCCCTGCGGGCCCTCGCCGAAGATGTGCACCGCCGAGTAGAACAGCAGCACGGTCGCGAGCAGCGCGAGCGTGATGCCGACCGAGCACAGCAACAGGTACTTCCAGCCCGCCTCGACCGCTCCCGGGCGCCGGTAGTAGCCGACCAGCAGCGCCGA
>CAIXRL010000492.1 GCA_903921835.1 Candidatus Eiseniibacteriota bacterium
CGCCCACGCCTCGCGGCAGTGCGACGGCAGGATGCACAGGTCCGGCCATCCGCAGCCCAGCGTGTGCAGTCCATCGAGCGTCTGGCAGTACCGCTGCCAGTCGTGGAATATCGGGCGGACGAGGAACGAGGGCCGACGGTTCTCCTGCCATGCGCGAGTGGACCAGCAGGCGTCCGCGACGAGCATGATCGGCCGCCCCTCGCTGTTCCACACGACGGTGCCGAGTTGCGCGGGGCTGTGCCCCGGCAAACGAACGCCGATCACGCTGCGGTCGCCCAGCAGGTCATAGCCGTGCTGGAACGGTGCCCATCGAGGCCCGAGATCCACGACAGGGCAATCGTCTGCGAAGTCCAGGCGGGCGCTGAAGTCCGAGGGCAGCAGGCCCGGCAGGAACCCGCGCCGCAGCGCGCCCCAGCCGGAGCGACCGATACTGCCCGCGACGTCGTCTCGGAGCGCCGTGAAGCGCGCGTTCGGCACGTCGCACAGGCCCGCGACGTGGTCGGCGTGGAGGTGGGAGATCAGGACGCGGCGGACATCCTCGAGGCGAAGGCCGCGCTGCGCCAGTTGCGCGCCGAGCCGTTCGCCGGCCGGCAGCCGCACGGGCGTGACCCATCGATAGAGCGCGGCCGGGACCGTCCGGGTTTCGTCCTCGAAATGATCGGCATAGCCCGTGTCGTAGAGGATCGGGCCGAACGAGGGGTGCACGATGAGCGCGCAGTGCGCCGGGAAGTCCACGGGGCCCCACCGGCCGCCGCGAAGCGTCACCCACTCCGGGTGTCGGCAGCGGCCGACGCGCAGCCAGTGCAGTTCCACGCGCGGGGGCGTCATGTCCGGAGCGATCCATGCCGCGACACGGGCGTCAGTAGCACAGCACGAGTCCGCCGAGGCTCACGCCGGCGCCGCTTCCCACGAGCAGCGCGTGGTCGCCGCGTCGAAGTCGCCCCGACGAGACGGCGTCGTGCAGCGCCGAGGGCAACGACGCCGACACCTGATTGCCATGATCGGCGTAGATGTCCACCATCTGATCGGCAGGCAGGCGAAGCCGCTGCCGCGTGAAGCGAAGGGCGTGGGCGCTGGCCTGGTGCGGCACGACGACCCGGATGTCCGCGGGCGGCACGCCGGAGGTGCGCACGAGATCGTCCACGAAGGCCCGCAGCTGGGTGCCCACGAGACGGAACACTGCGTCGCCATCCATGCGGAAGGTCGTGAGCGGTGCGAACGCCTCCGTGATGCGGCTGGGATGGAACCGCGACCCGCCGCCCTTGATCTCGCAGAGGTGCGCACCA
This sequence comes from Candidatus Eiseniibacteriota bacterium, assembly GCA_903921835.1. Lineage (GTDB taxonomy): Bacteria > Eisenbacteria > RBG-16-71-46 > RBG-16-71-46 > RBG-16-71-46 > CAIXRL01. The sequence continues at coordinate 1,287 of CAIXRL010000492.1, forward strand.
TCGCTGAAGGTGGTGAAGGCGCTTGCGAGGATCGCCGATTCCGTGTCCTCCGCGCGACCAAGGACGGCGGCCGCCGCACCATCGCCGAAAATACCGCTCTCTTCCAGATGACTCCAGTCGAGGCCGCACGACGCGATGTCGGACGACACGATGAGCACCCGACGATAGCGGCCGGCATCGACCAGGTACGACAGTGTGTCGAGCGCCATGAGAAAGCTCAGGCAGCTGGCGTTCACGTCGAAGGCGGGAATCGCCGGCCCGCCGCGCCCGAGTGC
>CAIXRL010000493.1 GCA_903921835.1 Candidatus Eiseniibacteriota bacterium
GCCGCCGACGCCGACGACGCTGGACTACCGCGCGCCGGCACGGCCCGACGACCTCTGGTCGCGGCTGCGCGACCGCAGCGACGCGCCGGGCGCCGTGGGCGGCGTGCTGGTGCACATGTTTTCCATTGAGGCCGCCGAGGCCCTGGCGGCCGTGCGGCCCTTCGCCACGAGCGCCAACGACGACTGGGTGGTGGACTGCGGCCCCGCGGCGAACCCCAGCTGCTCGGCCTGGTCCTACCTGCGGGACGATCTCTACCCGGCGGTCTTCGCGCACCCATCGGGCTGGCAGGGCGCCGCCAAGGGCCCCCGGGGCGCCGACTTCCCGCTCTACACCACGCCGATCTGCGGCGTCGTGGTGGACCCAAACGTCCTGTGGCCGCTGCTGACCCAGATGTCCGTGCTGGACTCCTACAGCGTCGGGCGCAGCTGCTGCGCCTCCGCGGGCGGCGTCACGGACTGGAAGGATACGGCGACCTTCCCCTGCGGCGGGCAGCTGACCTTCGACCCGGAGGTGCAGGGCAGCGGCTGCGTCTCCCATGGGCAGTGCGCGCCGGAGGACGTCTGGTGCCGACGCATGCAGTCGGGCGGCGGCGTGGCGCGGCCGGCGCTAGGCGACTGGGGCTGCGTGCTCTGTCGCGCGCGCGGCGAGCCGCGCGACGCCGTGACACCGCGGGAGTGCGCGCTCTGCGGACTCACGCACAGCTGCGCGCTGGCGGACACGCCCACGGGCCTGCAGAACGGCTCCTTCTTCACAAGCGACAAGCAGCGGCCCTGGGCGCCGCAGTACTACGATGCGGCGGCGCGCGACGTCGGCAACCTGGTGGGCGCGGACGGAGCGGCCTTGCGGCGCGCCTACACGGCCCCGGACGGGGCGCTGCGGGACACGGGCTGGCTGGCCGGAGCACTGTGCCGCTTCGTGCCGTCGCAGTGGCCGGCCTTCGTCCGCGCGCTGAAGGACTACTACGACGCGTGGCGCGGCGCCTACACCAGCAGCACGGAGCTGCGCGGGGAGCGGCCGCTGGGCACGAACCACTTCCTGGCGAACCCGGCCTACGGCAGCTACCTGGAAAACGACCGCCAGTCCTACCGTGAGGCGGCCAGCCCTGGAAGACGGGTGATCGGCTATCAGCCGCAGTCATCTGCCGTCGAGGAACGAGCGTTGCACCACAGCACCATCTGGTGCATGCTGACCTGGCTGGGATCGCTATGCGCCGCGCTGGCTCAGGGCCGTCAGCAGATTCAGGCCCATCATCCCGGCTCCACATGCCACCGCTTCGTCGGGGCCGTGGCCCCGCACAAGTTCCGCAGTCCGCAACGTGAACAGTTGCTGCAACGCTCGCGGCAACTGCAGCATCTGATCACCGAGTGGGAGGGGTTGTTTCCGCAAAAGTTCTTCCCCCGTTTCGCGACAAGATCCGGGTTTTCGTGAGGTAGCATGAGACTCTGACACGGGTTTTTTATCCATCCTTCACCCTGTTCGGAGTCAAACCTTATGGCTTGTAGCAATGAAGACTGGGCTGTCTTCTGGTGCTCGCTGCTGAGTCCCGTGCTGCTGGGAGAAATTCCCGAGCACAAGCGCGAGCGGTATTTCCACCACTTGAACCAGGAAGAACGCCTGCTGCCCAACGGTCGGCGGCGGCGGGTCTCGGTA
>CAIXRL010000494.1 GCA_903921835.1 Candidatus Eiseniibacteriota bacterium
CCATGGCGATCGGCCCCAGGCTGCTCGAGTCCGGCATGGGAATCGTCGTGCCGGGGATGGTGCTCGTGTTGGTGGTCGTGGGCGAGTTCACCGTCACCGTAGGCTGTCCCGGAGTCGGCAGCGGAATCGTCGCCGGCTTGCCCTGGGACAGATTCGACACAGCATCGCGCAGCCACTTGGGCGGCTTGAGCGAAAAACCGAGTCCGGCATCCTGCGGTTCGTACATGGCGGTTACCTCCGGGCGCGTCGCGGAGAGCGCGCGAGCATGAGCAGCGCCACGGCCCCCAGGGCGATCAGTGGAAGATTGGCGCCGGGGCCAACCCCGGCGGTTTGCGGTTCTGCGGTGGCGGCGGTTTCGGCGGACGGCATGGACACACCGCCGCCGTAGCTCCCCGCGCTCCCCGGCGAAGCGGCGGCCTCGGAGGCGGCCGGCTGGATCGGCGAGGGAGATGACAGGCTCACGGGCATGGCGACCGGTGCGGGCGCGGACACCTGGCCGTTCCCCATGTCCACGGGGTTGCCGTTCGTGTCGAAGATGTCCGGGGTTGCCGCCGGCGATGAGCTCCCGCCGCCGTGCGGGATGAGCGCGCCGGCCACGGTCTTGAGCTCGCCGCCGATGAACTTGGCGCCAGAAGTCACGCCGCGCGCCAGCAGGCCGGCCGCGCCGGTGGCGCCGTGCACCAGCGCGCCGCCGATGGCACCCGCGCCGGAGGCGAGCGCAGGCAGCACCACAGGAGCCGCGAGCACGGCGCCGACCACGGCGCCGACCTTGAGCACGTTTTTCAGCGTCGTGACCTTCTTCACGTCCTGCGCGGCCTTCACAACCGTCTTGGCGACGTTGCTCACGGCCTTGCGCGCCCACTTGGGCGGCTTGAGCGAGAATCCCAGGCCGTCCGGATCGTCGTAGTAGCCGGCGAGCGCCGCCGGCGCGATCGGGGCCACCGGGCTCATTCCGATCGGTGCCGGGTGCATCGGCCTGGCGGCGTGACGCGAGGCGTGAACGATCCCCGCCGCGGGATGGACAGTGGCCTGCGCGTGCATGAAATCGTTGGCGCCGCTGTGGCTGACGTGCAGCACCTGGGCGATCGGGGCGGGCGTCATGGTCGCTTTGTGGGCGGCCATGTGCCTTTCGTGCGACTTGAGCGGGTGCGGCTTGCGGATCGTCTTGGGGGTCAGCGGTCGCGCGAGCGGTCCAGCCGAATAAGCGTGCGAATGGAGCTCGATCATGCTGGGGTGTCTCCGACACGGTAACGCACCGGGTATTCGTACCCCAGCGCGTTGCTCTCATAGGTGGGGTCCATAGGGATGTCCTTGCCGCCGACCCTGGCAACGGCGTAGACGTGGGAGAATGAGCGCGGGCTGTTCGGGTTCGACGCGATCACGCGGAACTTGAAATCGGCCGGTATGCCGACCGAGCGAGCCAGCGCCACGAGCAGCGTGGCGCGGTCGTCACAGTCGCCGGCGCCCACGGCGAGCGTCTTGGACGGGTACTGGAGCGTCTCGACGCCACGAATGTCCCCCACGAACAGGATGCGGTCGCGCACGAACGCGAACAGCGCCCGGAGCTGTCCCAACACGTCATGAGGCTGGGCGTTGGATTGCGCGATGACGTGGATGGCGGTGTCCCGCACCGTCATGTCACGCGATCCGTCCGCGGCCAGCCTACGCATGAGGGAAAGTGTCTCCGCCGTTCCGCGGTCACCGCTCGAAAGCGTACCGCGCAGGGTTTGGGTTCCCGCCAGCAGCTCGTACATGCGGCAACGATTACGCCCGAACGTGATGCGGTGCAAGGGTTTTCGCGTTTGGTCGCATTTGGATACCATAGGCGACCGGTTTCCCGACCGGGCCAAAGCGGTGACCCGGGCCTGTCCCCGTGTGCTACTTTTCGCACCGGCCCGGCGCTTCCACGGAGGGAAACCATGGCCACACGTCGCGCCGCAACCCGCATCCCGCCGCTCCCGCCTCCCGGTTCACCGCTCGAGCCGCAGCAGCCGGCCGAGTCCGACGCGGAGGCGTTCGACTTCCTGGACGATCCGCTGGACCTGCCCGCGCTCAACCTCTACCGCGAGAGCGGCGACCTCCAGGCGCTCAACGATGCCAGCCTGAACGACTGGTCCTGGATGGTGTACCGGCTTCGCACGCCGGACGAGATGGTCCGCGATCGGAGCAAGCACCAGCGCATTTTCGTGACCAAGCTGGTCGGCCCGCTGGACGTGATGGAGCTCCAGCGCGCGGTGGGCGGCGGCGTGTTCGAGATTCGCGGCTTTTTCAACAACCGCATCCAGACGTGCCAGCGGCACGAGCTCGCCGGACCGATCCGCACCTTTGCGCCGGCGGCTCCGGTCACGGAATCGAACGGTGTGCACATGCGTGCGAGCGCGCCGCCGGACGGCACGAGGATGCTGCGCCGGATGATCCGCCGGCAGAATCGCCAGCTGCGTCAGCTCGGTGAAACTGTCTCCGCGCTGCGCGCCGCGCCGGTGCCGGCTCCGGCGCCGCAGTCGCTGGACGTGCTCCAGGTGTTCGAGCTCGCGGACCGCATCCACGCGCGCAGCAACCCGCACCCGGAAGCAAATGTCCTGGACCAGATGGTGTCCGCGTTCAAGTCCGGCATGGAAGTCAAGCGGGAAGTGGACGGCGAGCCGGCCCGCACCCTGACGGACACGCTGGTGGACAAGGGCATCCCGGCGCTCGAGCGGTTGCTCGGCACGCTGCTCATGACCCGCCGCGGCGCGCCGCCCCGGCCTCCCGGCCCCGCGGCGCATCCGCCCTCGAGCGCGACGGTGGTGGACAACCCGGCTACGCAAGACGTAGCTCCCGCGGCTACTCCCGGCGTACCTCCGGCCGAGCCACCGGCCGGTGGCGATGATGCAGACGCCGGCGGCCACCGCTGGGCCACGGCAATCGAAGCCCTGGCGCGGGCCGTGTCGGAAGGCCAGGACCCGCGCGACTTCTCCATCACGCTCGAGGCCATCCTCCAGCCGCAGGAAATCGGCATCCTGCGCCTCTCGCCGGCGGATCAGGTCACGGC
>CAIXRL010000495.1 GCA_903921835.1 Candidatus Eiseniibacteriota bacterium
CGTCCGTTTGGCGGCGCTTCGCGCCGTGAGCCCCGAAATCGCCGGGGCCACGGGCGGGTATTGCGAGGCGCTCGCGGGCGCCGCGGACGCCGCCGCCGTGGCGGTCGTGCGCAATGCGGCGCTGTCCCGCGAGAGCGGCTCCTACACGGAGGCGCTGGCCCTCGTGCCCGCGCTGCCGGTGGAGGAGAAGCGCGTCGTCGGCAGGGCCCTCAACCTCGCCAGGAAACTGGTCGAGGACGTCGAGAAGGCGCGGCGCGAACTTCTCGTTGCCGAGCGCGAGTCCGGCGACGCGCTGGACGTCACGCTGCCCGGTCGCCGACCGTTCGCGGGCCGGCCGCACGTGCTCGCGCAGGTGCGGGACGATCTGCTCGACCTGTTCCACGGGCTGGGCTTCTCCGTCTACACGAGCCCCGAGGTGGAGCTGGACGAGTACAACTTCGGCAAGCTCAACTTCGCGCCCGACCATCCGGCGCGCGACGCGCAGGACACCTACTTCGTCGGCCGGGACCTGGTGCTGCGCACGCACACGTCGCCCGGGTGGGTGCGCGCGATGGAGGAGCGCAAGCCGCCACTGCGGCTCGTGTTCCCCGGACGCGTGTACCGTGCGGAGGCGGTGGATGCGAGCCACATGGACCAGTTCCACCAGATGGACGGGCTGTTCGTGGACCGCAACGTCTCCATGGCCGACCTCAAGGGCACGCTGAACGCCTTCGCCCGCGCCATCTACCGCTCCGACCTGCCCACGCGCATCATCCCGATCTACTTTCCGTTCGTGGAGCCCGGCGTGCAGATGGACGTGCAGTGCGTCACCTGCTCGGGCCGCGGCCGCGTGAAGGATGGCGCCGGGGAGAAGCGCTGCCCCGTGTGCAAGGGCACGCGCTGGGTCGAGGTGCTGGGCGCCGGAATGGTGCACCCGAACGTGTTCCGTGCGGTCGGCATCGACCCGGAGGAGTACACAGGCTTCGCCTTCGGCATGGGCCTGGAGCGAATCGCCATGGGACGCTACGGCATCCCGGAGATCCGGCTCTTCCTCGAAAACGACCTGCGGTTCCTCCACCAGTTCTGAGTCGGAGGTCAGCTGCGATGGATCCGATTCGTCATCCGTGGCACCCAATCGAGCGGCTTCAATCGGACCTCACTGCCTCGAACGGCTCCTTTGCTGCTCTGGAGGCGCTAAGGGCCGAGTGGGAGGGCTTCCTTGCCAGTCTCACCCCCGAGGAGGTGGTGGGCATTCGGCAGCGTAGCCTTAGGCTGCTTGCGGTTGAAACGGGGCTCATTGAGAGGCTGTATGACATCGAATGGGGGCTCACGCTCACTCTGGCCTCTGAGGGTTTCGCACGAGATGTCATTGAACGAAGCGGTGGGGCCGTAGATGAACACACTCGGGCAACGCTTCTTGCGCAACGCGATAGCCTCGAGATGGTCAGGGAGTTTGTAGGGTCGGATCGTCAGTTGACTCCGGGGTTCGTGAAGGAACTTCACTCCGCTATCACCCGCACACAGGGCACGTACCCTGCGACCGACGCACTTGGGCGGCAGGTTGATGTCGATTTGAAACACGGCGAGTACAAGACGGCTCCGAATCATGTGCAGCTTGCGGACAACTCCGTTCTTGAATACACGCCACCTGAACACGTCGCGTCAGAGGTGGATCGTCTCGTCCAGCTACACCGTGAGAACGAATCCGCTGGTGTTCACCCTATCGTCTGCGCCGCTTGGCTCCATCACAGATTCGTTCAGATCCATCCGTTTGCTGACGGCAACGGGCGAGTGGCCCGAGGACTTGTGCTCTTGGTTCTCCTGCAACATAGGTATGCACCGCTTGTAGTAGATCGCTTCCATCGCAACGACTATCTCCAAGCTCTGGACGCGGCCAACCTCGGGGACCTCACCCCCTTAGTTCGCCTGTTCACGCGGCTCGAGAACGCCGCCCTGACGAGAGAACTGGAAGCGCCTGCCAGCCAACCCGTCGGCACGTCCACCGAGGTCGCACACACGCTGGCTGCTCAACTCAGCGCGCTTCGCGCAAAGCAACAGTTTGCCGTCGACCAGGCTCTCGGGGTCAGGGCCACCGCAATCAACGCCCGCGTGAAGCACTGGTTTGAGACGAAGCGTTCTGAGCTTGAACGGACACTCGCTGGGCAGGGCATTGCGGATGGGCACGTGCTCTGTGGTTCGTCCTTCGGCCCGGAGCATGCAAACAGTCACTGGTGGAGACATCAAATCATCACGTCCGCGAGACGTGCTGGACACTTCGCCGACACGTCGCGCATCACCGGATGGCATCACCTTCGAGTTCGGGTTGGCGGAGTGCAGTTGCGCTTTCTGGCAGCCCTGCACGGTGCGGGCAAGCACAGCGGCGTCCTCGCGGTCGTGACGGTTGCTGAACTCGAGCCCATTCAAGAGGACGATGGCACGCAGGGGAGCATGTCCAAGCAGCTCATTGAAACGACTCGTGATGCGTTTCGCGTGGTCCACACTGAGGCCACAGATAGCATCGAGGCGCGTAGCAAAGAACTCGAGGAACTCCTCGATGAGGGCCTGACGATTGGGCTCGTGAGGCTATTTGAAGGAGCCGTCTGAGCCAGAGGGGTCTAGGGAAACGCAATGAAGCTCCCGATTTCGTGGCTGCGCATGTGGACCGACGTCGAGGCGGGCCCTGAGGTGATCGCCGAGGCGCTCACCACGCGGGGCTTCTACGTCGAGGGCATCGAGTCGCACGGCCGCTCGTATCCTGGCATCGTCGTCGCGCGCGTGCTCGAGGCGGACAAGCACCCGAACGCCGACAAGCTCAATCTGTGCCGCGTGGATTCGGGGCGCGGGGAGGTGCGCGTCGTCTGCGGCGCACCGAACGTCACGGCCGGCATGATCGTGCCCCTGGCGACGCTCGGCACCGTGATGCCCAACGGCATGACGATCTCGCGCGCGAAGATCCGCGGCGAGGAGAGCGAGGGCATGCTGTGCTCGGCGCGCGAACTGATGCTGTCCGAGGACCACGGCGGCATCATGGACCTGGGGCAACTGCCGGGCGGACACGCGCTCGAGATTGGCGCGCCCATCGATCGCTACCTGCCGCAGCCCGACGCGGTGCTCGAGATCGAGGTGCCGTTCAACCGCCCCGACGGCATGGGCATCATCGGACTTGCGCGCGAGGTGAAGGCCGCCCTCGGCGGCAGGTGGACCCAGTGGGCGCAGGGGCGCTTCGCGGCGCTGCCGACCGCGGATGCGGCCCGCGAGTCCTTCGACCTCGAGGTCGACGACGCCGACGAGTGCTCGAGCTACTTCGCCCAGGTGGTCGAGCACGTCGCGATCACGTCCTCGCCCGACTGGCTCGTGCGCCGGCTCGATGCCATGGGCCAGCGCTCGATCAACAACGTCGTGGACCTCACGAACCTCGTGCTCTTCGAGTTCGGCCAGCCGCTGCACGCGTTCGATCTCGCGCGCCTCGCCGGCCCCGCGATCCGCGTCCGCCGCGCGCGTGAAGGCGAGAAGCTCACGACGCTCGACGGCAGGGCGCACGAGATCGCGGGCGAGGTGCTGGTGATCGCGGATGTGGAGAGACCCGTCGCGCTCGCGGGCGTGATGGGCGGCGCAGACAGCGAGGTCACGGCGTCCACGTCCACGCTGCTGCTCGAGTGTGCGCACTTCAAACCGCAGCGCATCCGCCGCGGCGCGCGCGCGCAGGGCCTGTCGACCGAGGCGAGCAAGCGCTACGAACGCGGCGTCGATCCCGCGATCGGGCCCGCTGCCGCGGCGCGGTTCCTGACGCTGCTGCTCGAGCTCTGTCCCGAGGCGCGGCTCGGCACGTGGCGGACGCGCCGCGTCGAGCCGGCCGCGCGCACGCTCACGCTGCGCCCCGCGCGCTGCGAGCGCCTCATCGGGCTGTCGCTGCCCGCGGCGCGCTGCGCGGAGTTGCTCGAGTCGCTCGAGTTCGGCGTGCGTCGCGAGGAGCCGCTCGCGGTCACCGTGCCCACGTGGCGCCTCGACGTTTCGCTCGAGGACGACCTTGTCGAGGAGGTCGCCCGCGGCAACGGCTACGACAAGATTCCGGATGCGCCGCTCGAAACCGGCGGGACGTTCGCGACGCGTTCGCCCCGCGAACGCGTCGTGCGCCGGGCCCGCGATGCGATGCTGGCGCAGGGTGTGACGGAGGCGTGGTGCGGCTCGCTCGTCTCCGAGGCGGAAGCGCTCGCGTGCACACCGCTCCTGGGCGATCCGCCGGCGCTGGTGCGGCTCACCAACCCCATGAGCCGCGAGAGTGAAGTGCTGCGACCGAGCCTGCTGCCCGGCCTGCTGCGCGCGACCGCGCACAACCTGCGCCAGGGCGCCGGATCCGTGCGACTGTTCGAGGTGGGCTCGGGGGTGCTCGACCGCGGCGCGAAGCTGCCCGAGGAACGCCTGATGCTGGTGGCCGTCGTGACCGGTGCACGCTGGCGGCATGTTCACGACGCCCCGGCCACCGCGCCGGCGCACGCCTACGACATTCGGGGTGGGATCGATTTCTTCGATCTCAAGGGTCTCGCGGAGGCCTGGCTTGGCGAGATGAGCGTTGACTCTCCCGCGTGGCGAGCCTATTCTGCGGCCGGTTGGAAACCCGGTGCCAGTGTGGAAGTTGCGGTCGGTTCTTCATGCATCGCATGGGCCGGAACGCTGGGCCAGTCGCTGTTGCGTCAGTGGGAGATCGAGCAGCCCGTCCACGCGTTCGTGGCGCTGCTCGAACCGCTCGTCGAAGCCGCGTCGAACCCCGTCCGCGCCAGGGTGCCGGGCCGATTCCCGCCCGTGCGTCGCGATCTCGCATTCTTCGTTCCGCGAGCCGTCACGCACGCGCAGGTGGAGCGCTCGCTCGCCGGCATCGCGGGCGAAACGTTGCGCTCGCTGGAACTGTTCGACGTTTACGATGGGCCCGGCACTCCGCAGGGCATGAAGAGTTTCGCGTACGCACTGCAGTTCCAGAATGCGGAGCGTACGCTCACGGAGAACGAGGTCCAGGAACTCCAGACTCGCATGGTGGCGGCCGTCGCGACGGAATGCGGCGGTCGACTGAGGGAACGCTAGATGATGGACACCGCCGTCGTGACGACCGATCTTGACCGCCTCGCGGAACGCGTCGAAAGAGCTGCCGCGCTGGTGCTGGATCTCAGGACGAGGCTGGCGCAGGCGGAGGCCAGCCACAACGAGCTCGAGGCCGAGAAGGCGACGCTTGCGACCGAGAAGGTCGAGTTGACGCGCCGCCTCGAGGAGACCTCGTCGCAGCTGCAGGGAAACGATCCTTCGGCGCTCGTGACCGAAGTCGCCGCGCTCAAGAAGGAGCAGCGCGACTGGAACGCGGAACGGAAGGACGTCGCCAGCCGTGTCGAGTCGCTCCTCAAGAAGCTGGAGCGGATCGAGGCGTGAAACGCCGTCGGCCCGCGCACGCGGGGCCCGCACGTGCGGACCTTTCGGACACGACCGGCGGATTCAACCGAGAACCATGAGACACGCAGGGTAAAGCGGC
>CAIXRL010000496.1 GCA_903921835.1 Candidatus Eiseniibacteriota bacterium
AGTCGACGACCGTGGCGAGCTGGCCCTTCGGGCAGTTCACGTTGATCGAGTAGCCCTTGCTCGCGGTCATCGGGGTCGCACGGTGGCCGCCCGGCAGCGTCCACAGTGGCGCGATGCCCACGTCGATACCCGCCTTGCGGTAGTCCGCCCACGACCACGGACCATTGATGATCATGGCCGCCTTGCCCTCCTGGAAGAGCGTGTGCGCGTTCTGGTAGTTCGACTCGCGCGGCATCAGGCCCTGCTTGATCTTGAGGTCGGCGAGGTAGGTGAGAGCCTTGACCATCGCGGGCGAGTCGAGCGACGGCTGGCCGTGTGCGTCCATGACCCAGCCGCCGAACCCGGTGAGGAATGGCGCGAGCCAGTAGGGCTCCGTGGTCTCCATGGCGAAGCCGTACTGACCCGGCTTGGTGAGCTTCTTCGCGATGGCGACGAACTCCTCGCTGGTCTGCGGCGGCGTCGGCACCAGCTTCCGGTTGTAGACCAGCATGAGGTGGTTGCCGACCTGGTCCGGGGCCTGCCAGATGTGCCCGTTCAGCGTGTCCAGCGCCTGCGGCACGAAGCGGTCGAAGAAGCCCTTCGGCAGCGCTTCGTCCAGCGGCTGGATGAGCTGCAGCAGCGACAGTGGGCCGACCTGGTCGGAGGGCCCGAAGATGAGCTGCGGGCCGCCGCCCGCGGCGGCCTGCGTCTGGAACTGCTGGCGCAGGTTCTCGGTGTCGTAGGGGACGTTCTGGATCGTGACTCCCGCGTGCGTCTTGCGGTAGGCGGCGATGTTGCGCTCGAAGCGGCCGCGCTCCTGCGGGTCCATCTGCGACCAGACGACGATCGTCGTGCCGCCCTGCTTCGCGCCGGGGCCGGTGGAATCGCCGGCCTTCTTCGGCGCGCAGCCCGAGGTGAGGAGCGAAAGGCCGAGCAGGCAGGCGGCGAGCGCGGCGGACCGCGTCGCGAGGGTGCGGGACATCGGGGACCTCCGTGAACCCGCCGGGGCGGGAGTAGAAACGACGATGCGGCGCACGGAGTCCGCGCGCCGCATCGGGATTTCGGTCCGCGTCGAGCGGTGAGCTCAGGGCATCAGGACCAACCGACGCGTCTGCTGCGAAGCGCCGCGGGAGACTCGCACGAAATAAAGGCCCGGTGCAAGACGGCGGCCCTGGTCGTCACGGCCGTCCAGCGCCAGCCGGTACGTGCCGGGAACCTGTGCGCCGTCCACCAGCAGGCGCGCGCGCCGGCCGCCGAGGTCGTACAGGCCGACCGAGACCGGCGAACCCTCGCCCGCGCCGCCGGGCAGCCGGTATTCCACCGTCACGCGTCCGTCGCGGCTGGGATTGGGCCACGGCGTGGACAGCTCGAGCACGTGCGGGAGTGCGACGCGCGGGTCCACCGACACCGGCGGCCCCTGAAGCACGACGCTCAGCAGGCTCGCGACGTTCTGGAAGCACGACGCGTCGGCGATGCCGCCCGCGACCACCGTGTAGGGAACGTACGACATGTGCGAGACCACGAGCCGCACCTGCGTGCCGCCCGGCTGCAGCGTCGCGCTCTTCACGGTGAGCGTCGCCGTGGGATTTCCGGTCTGGTACATGGAGTAGCGCGAGGCCTGGTTCGCCGTGGCCGCCAGGAGCGGCTCGCTGAACTGCAGCACGACGACGCTGTCGTATCCGGTCGCCACCGCGGAGGTGAGCCCGGGCGCAGTGCGGTCGATCGCGTCCGGTATGCCGTCGCCGTTGGCGTCGATCGTGATCAGCGTGCGGTTGTCGATGACCGGCGCGGTCGCGGCGATGTTGTTCGGGGCCTGGTCGCCCCCGAGTGCACCGCTGGGCTCGGGATCCCATGCCAGCGACGCCACGAAGCTGATCTGCGTGTTGGCGGGCACGTGCCCCACGCCGAGCCCGTAGAGCACGTTCCAGGGTATCGCCAGCTCGCTGCCGCCGTTGAGCCCGTACGCGTGGCCCGGGTCGAACGCCTTGAGGATGGAGTCGGAGTAGTTCGCGGTCGTGGTTGCGGTGAGGATCCTGAAGAAGGACTGCCCGTCGAACGCTCCCTGGTGCTGATAGGCACCGAACTCCCAGTCCGGCTTGAAGCCCGCCGCGGTGAACGTGGCCCCGCGCTCCCACTGGTTGGTGGCGCTCAGGTCGGTCTGCCCGTTGGCGCCGCCCGGATCGGTGTCCAGGTAGAGCAGCCACGAGTTGCCGGTGACGACCCCGCGCAGGCCCAGGTAGAGGTAGGTGCTGTCCCACGTCGCGTAGACGGCCTGGATCTCGTTCGTGATGTTGGTCGGCGAGGCGTTCCAGGCCGAATCGAACGAGTCCGCGACGGCCACGGTGCACGCCGGCCACTCGGACGCGTCGAAGTGGCCGTCGAGCGTGATGAGCGTGGGCGGGCCGTAGGAGACCGGTACGTTGCCCGCGTCGGTCAGCGCCGCGACCAGGTTGCCCGCGACGTCGCGCACCGCGCCCGGGGCGAGCAGCAGCTTCATCGCGTTCCGGTTCGCCAGCGCCACGAACGCGTTGTGCACCGCGGTCGAGACCTGGATGGTGAGCGCGGACGCGTTGCCGGGCGTCAGCACCGTGCAGCCGCCGTCGAGCGTGACGTCGGCGACGCCGTCGTTGTTCGCGTCGATCGCGATGGACGCGGGCACGACCGTGCCCGGTTGCACGGGCTCGTCGAACGAAAGCGCGAGCTGGCGGGTCGCGGGGAAGTAGGTGCCGCTCACCGCCTCGGGCGGGAGCTGATCGGTGAGCGCGTTCGAGAGCGCCTGGAGCTCCGCGACGTGCCCGAGCGTGTCCGGGGCCGAGGCGTAGCCGCCGTAGAGGTAGAACTCGAACTTCTGCGTGCCGTGGATCTCGTCCACCTTCGAGAGCGTGGACTGGAAGTTGAGGTTCTGTGCCGCGCCACCGCCGCCGAGCACGTATGCCGCCGTGGCGTCCGTGTTCGGGTCGCGCTGGCCCATGTACGTCGTCGCGCCGCCGCCCCAGATCCGGTCCATGTGCGCGTTGAACAGCAGGTCCACCACGTCGGGCGAGAACCCGGACTGCACGTACTGCGTGGTCGCGCCGACCTTGTAGACGCAGTCCAGGTAAGGCTGGCCGGAGCCGAGCTTCACGATCTTGGTGACGCCGGCGTGCGTGAACGAGGCCTGGACCGTGCTGCCCGCGGCGACGTCCACGTGCATCGAGTAGAGGTCGTTCTGGTAGTTCGGGCCCACGTCCGACAGCGCCGCGATGTGGTTGACGTCGTTGTAGTCGCCCTCGGTGCCGGCCCAGTAGGCATTGTCGATACCGACGACGGAGTAGCTGTAGTCGGAGCCCTTCGCGAACAGCTGCGTGCAGCGCCCGCCGACGGACTCGAACACGCCCATGACCCGCTCGTTGTAGATCACGAGCTCGTCGACGCCGTCATCGTCGATGTCGGTCAGGAAGCAACCTGTGGGGTTGGCGTACAGCCCGCCGGCCCAGCGCGCGGCCTCCGCGTACGGCAGGGCGTTCTTGATGTGCGAGGAGTACTGGCGCTCCCAGCCCGACAGCGGGCCGCCCAGGTAGTCGTGCCAGCCGGTCTCGTGCAGGTTGGTCATGAGCACGTACCAGCCGGTCTCGCGGATCCTGTTGTCGGGCGCGGCCTCGAGCGCGGCATGCGCGTCGTTCCACAGCTGGCCGTGGTTCTTGCCGCTGCCGCTGCCGCCGTACCCGCCGCTGCCGTTGCCACCTGTGGAGTAGGGGACGTAGCCGGCCCAGTCGGTGTACCAGGCGTTGTTGCTGCCGCCGTAGCCCTGCACGTCGCCGATGCCGCCGTAGGTGCCGTAGGTGGGCGTGAACGTGTCGCCGGCGAAGTCGGGATTGTTGAGCGCGTCGTCCAGCTTCCACGTGTGCAGCCACGCGCTCTCGGTCGAGCACTTGTCGATCATCCACTGGTACGTGCCGAACGCGTACGGGAACGTGGTCTCCCAGCCGCCCACCGCCGCCGCCATCTCCCAGTCGTCGGCGTAGACCGTGAGGCGGTACTGGCCGCTGCCGGAGTTCGCCTCGCCCGTGAGCACCGCGAGCGCGCCCGTGCCGTCCCCGGAGTGCAGCTTGCCGGTGAAGTTGCCGTCACGGGGGATGATGCGAAGTCCGTTGCCCGCCAGGTAGTGGATCTGGTGGCTGTTGTGCCCGTTGCAGTGCGGCGAATCGTCGAGGATCACGCCGTTGATGCCGTGCGCCTGCCAGTGCGCGCCCGACCAGTCGATGACGCCCGCGTTGGGATACGTGCCCGGGTCGAGGAACGTGCGCTCGGGGACCCACGCCACGTGCGGCACGTAGTTGTAGCGAATGCTGACCATGCCGACGTCGTGCCCGATCGCCCAGTCGTTCATCGCGCCCTGCAGGAAGGGCATGATCGGCTGGCCGTACGCGGAACTGATCATGTCCGCCCAGCCGGCGGTCACGCCGCTTCGCAGCCAGCCGTTGAAGTCGAGCGGATCGCCGTTCTGGTGGTTCCACTCCGCCGAGCTCTGCAGCAGCGCCGAGAGGTGGAAGTTGCCGGGGACGTTCTTCGCCTCGTGGATGCGCACGATCTCGTCGAAGCCGCTGCTCGATTCGGCGCCCGATCGGCCGGCGAACACGTCGGAGTACGCGAGGCCCTGGTTGCCGTGGTGCGCGAACGCGACGTTGGTGGTGTACGTGTTCGCCGCCTGCGCGCCGAGCGGCGCCACCATGCGGTCGAGTACGCGGCCGTCGGGCGTGAACGTAAACACGGCGGCGCGCCGGGCCGCTGCCGCACCGGCGGGCAGTGCCGCCGCGAGCCAGCCGTGATCGAGATGGTTCGCGTACGCCGCGGCCGAGCGCGCGGCCGCGCTCGCGCCCACCGACGCCGCGTTGCCCGCGGGGTCGAGCAGCACCATGCGGTCCCACGCGAACGGCGCGGCGCCCGACAGCGGCGCGGGCAGCGCGCCGTTCGCGCCGGAGCCCTCGTCGAGGAGGACCAGCACGCGGACGCCCGCATCGGCGAACACCGGCGAGCCGTCGCGCACCGCGACCGGCGCCACCAGGCTCACGCGCAGCGTGGTGCCTTCGCCGTTCGCGTCGCAGTAGAGCGCGAGGATGTTGCCGGCGCTCTCGAGCGCCGTGGCGTCGGCGTGGACGGTGCCGACCGCCGCGACGCTGGTGGCCGACCACGCGTGCGCGTCGGCGAGCAGCGTGCGGGCGCGGGCGGAGGGCTCGGGCGCCCGGACGGGCGACGCGGCGGCTGCGACGAGCGGAAGGGTCAGCGAAATGGCCAGCGCTGCGGGAAGTGTGGCGAGGTGAAAGCGCATGAACCCCTCGGGGGCATAGTGGTCATTGCGGCCGCCCGGGGCGGGCGGACACCATGGCATAAAGTCTACGGCCCGCCCGGGAGGAGGGCAACGCCGGGTTGGGGCACGACGGGTTGGGGCACACGCCGGGTTGGGGCACGACGGGTTGGGGGGCGCGTGTCCGGGCCCTCCGGCCCCGACCGGCGCTCCACGGCTGCGCTTGGGGCCGGCCGCCCGACGGCCGCGCGCGGGGCCGTCCCATACCATCCCTGCAGCCGGCTGCCGCGCTTCCAGCGTCGCCGCGCCGCTGCCGCCCGTGCCGCCGCCCGCCCGCGCC
>CAIXRL010000497.1 GCA_903921835.1 Candidatus Eiseniibacteriota bacterium
CCCTCGGTGGGCATGTTCACGGGCATGTTGTGCACGACGTAGTTGAGCTTCCACAGCATCGCGCCCACCGACACGGCCAGGAACACCACCGCGATGACCAGGCCCATGGTACCGCCGAGCGGGAACACGATCTGCAAGCCCATGAGGATGAGCATGGGCACGAACAGCATGCCGAGGCCCGCGCGCAGCATGGAGAACTCGCGCTTCTCCATGCTCACGTAGACCAGCATGGCCAGCGAGGCGAGAACGGTCATGAGCAGCGCGTAGCCGATCACCGAGACCCCGTCGCTCACCTTGCCGAGCGCGAGCGTAATCGCGAGCAGGAAGCCCAGCGCGACGCCCTGCATCGCGGTGCCGAGCAGGAAGCCCCCGGCCTTCGCCTCGCCGTAAACCAGCTTGCGCGCGACGGTCTGCGACAGCAGGAAGCTGCCGTAGACGACCCCGAGCACGCCCCACGTGCCCCAGCCGAACACGGTGGGCACGATGAAGACCATCGACAGCACGGACACCACCGCGGTGAACGCGAGCCCGCCCAGCGTGCGCACGGCCACCGCGCGCAGGAACGCCGAGCGCTCCTCCGCGCCCGCTTCGTACGCAGGTGCCAGAACGACGTCCTGA
Organism: Candidatus Eiseniibacteriota bacterium; assembly: GCA_903921835.1. Classification (GTDB taxonomy): domain Bacteria; phylum Eisenbacteria; class RBG-16-71-46; order RBG-16-71-46; family RBG-16-71-46; genus CAIXRL01. Next base: position 619 of record CAIXRL010000497.1, read on the forward strand.
TCCATCCCGGGTTCTCCTGGCGGGCCGGAGCGGGAGCGGATTCCCCCGCGGAGCGGACCGCGCAACGCGGCGCAGCATAGCGAACCGCGCGCCGGACGGGGCAACGAAATGCGTCAGGCGGTCGTGAAGCTTGACCCTCTCCGGGGCCTTTGAAAGACTCCGGTGCGCCATTCGCCCCGCCGGCGCGACCCGCGCGTCCACGATGGCCGAACCCCTGCCCCGGAAGTCCCCATGAGCGACGACGCAAACAACTCTCCCGCCCCCGTGGACGACCTCTTCGACCTCACCATCGTGGGCGCCGGCCCCGTGGGTCTGTTCGGCGCCTTCTACGCCGGCATGCGCGGCATGAAGGTGAAGCTCGTGGACAGCCTCGCCGAGCTGGGCGGGCAGCTGAGCGCGCTCTATCCCGACAAGTACATCTACGACATGGCGGGATTCCCCAAAGTGCTGGCGCGCGACCTGGTGCGCGACCTGGCGGAGCAGGCGCGGCAGTTCCACCCCACGATCTGCCTGGAGGAGAAGGTGACCACGCTCACGCCCGTCGACGGCGGCTTCGAGCTGGGCACCGAGCCGGGGCGCACGCACCGCACGAAGACCGTGCTGATCACCGCCGGCGTTGGGGCGTTCGCCCCAAAGAAGCTCGAGAACGCCGGGTTCGCGCGCTTCGAGGGCCACGGGCTGCACTACGTGATCCCCAACCTCTCGATCTTCGAGGACCGCCGCATCCTCATGGTCGGCGGCGGCGACTCCGCCGTGGACTGGGCGCTGCACCTGGAGGAGATCGCGAAGGAGGTGACGCTGATCCACCGCCGCGACGGCTTCCGCGCGCACGAGGACAGCGTGAGGAAGCTCAACGCCTCGAGCGCGAAGGTGCTGCTCTTCCACGAGCTCAAGGACCTGCAGGGCGATGGCCGCATCGCGCGCGCGGTGGTGTTCGACAACCGCACCCAGGCGGAGACCACGATCGAGGTGGACGAGGTCGTGGTGAACTTCGGCTTCCTCGCCAACCTCGGGCCCATCCGTACGTGGGGCCTGACGCTGGAGAAGATCTCGCTGGTCGTGAACCCGCAGATGGAGACGAACATCCCCGGCGTCATGGCCGCGGGCGACATCACGACCTACCCGGGCAAGCTCAAGCTCATCGTGACCGGCGCAGGCGAGGCCGCCATGGCCGTCTGCACCGCGAAGATGCGCTGCGACCCGAAGGCGAGCTACTTCCCGGGCCACTCGTCGGGCTCGGCCACGTTCGAGCCGGGCGCGGCGCATTGAACGCGCCGCGCGGCTTCAGGAAAGGTCACGCGCAATGAGGGACGACAACGCTCCCCTGGACTCCGACCAGGATCCCAATCTCTACTTTCGCCTGATCGCGCGCACCACGCTGCTCGCGATCTCGATCGCGCTGCTGTTCCCCGCCGCGCTCGACGGCCTCACGCACGGCGCGTGGCCACGCCTCATGGCCTCGCTGGGCACGTGGCGCTGGCTGGCGTGGGGCGCGTGCTTCGTGGCGATGGCGATGATGCGCTTCGCGGGCGGGCCGAAGCGGGGGGAGTGAAACGCCCCCTGCTCCGCCGGCCTTCGAGAACTCCTGCCGTCTGCCCCTCTCTCTGACACACGGCTCATCATCGGAGTAGCGTCAACTCGCTTGCCGCCAGGGAGCCCGGCGGTTGGAGGACGTTCTCGTGAGCCGCGCATCTGGTTGTCCGTTCCTCGCCGTGACCCTGGCATTCGCGTGCATCACTGCGACCCACGTCCCGCTCGCAGGCGCCGCCCGGGCCCAGGACGGAAGCGCGGCCTGGACGCTGCTCTCGGGGCCTGTCGATCCGCAGCCAACCTGGGACGCCCGCGCGCTGCACGATCCTGCCCGCCACCGCATGCTGATCGTGGACGGCCTGAACCCCGGCGTGATATGGCTGCTTTCGCTCCCGGCGTCGGGGGCGCCGCAGTGGCAGCGTGTGCCGATCCAGGGGCCGGCACCGCCGTTGCGGTGGAACGCGTCCGCGGTCTTCGACTCGCTGCGCGATCGAGTGATCGTGTTCGGCGGCACAACGCCCTACGGGCACCCGTGCGGCGACACGTGGGCGATCTCACTGCGCGACACGCCGCAGTGGTCGCAGGTCCTCCCCGACGGGCCGCCACCCACGCCCCGCGAAAGCCACGTCGCGATCCTCGATCCGATCCGGGACCGCATGGTCGTCTTCGACGGCTACGACCGGGATTCGAGCAGGGTGCTGGGCGACACCTGGGTGTTGAACCTCACGGGCACGCCCGAGTGGTTGCCGGTTGCGCCGGCGGGCACGGTGCCAGGGCCGCGTGACGCCGTGGGCGCGGTCTACGACCCGTGGGCGGATCGCATGGTCGTGTTCGGGCGCGACAACGCGACATGGGCGCTCGCGCTCGCGGGAACGCTCCGCTGGGATTCGCTCGGCGTCACGACGCCGCGCCCGGCCGCGCGTCTGGCGCACGCCGCGGTGCTGGATCGGGCGCGGCACCGCATGATCGTCCACGGCGGATCGCTCGCCGACGCGTGGGGCACGACGTTGTCGGACACATGGGCGTTTCGTCTCGACGGTGTTCCGGCATGGACTCCACTCCGCACCGCGGGCGAGAGCCTCTCCGTGATGCAGCAGGCCGCGATCTACTCGCCGGAGCGCGGCAGCATGGTCGAGTTCGGCGGAAACACGTACGACCACGCGAACACCAGCCACGAACTCGACCTGACGACGCTGGTGCGGTCGCGGATCCAACCGGCCTCACCGGGCGCGTTCCCGTCGCGGCGCGGCGGCTCGTTCATGACCGTGGACGACGCGGCCGCACGGTTGCTCGTCTACGGCGGCGATTTGGGCGGTTGCCTCGGCGACCTGTGGGCATTCGACCGCGCGGGTCCGGGCGGCTGGACGCTGGCATCGGCCAATGGCTCCGTTCCCGACTGCTCCTCGATGTGGTCGGCGTTCGGACTCTGGAGTTTCGTCCGGGATGCCCGGCGCAACCGGCTGATCGCGGTGCACGGCGACGCGTGGTGGGGCCGGACCATGAACCGGATCTTCGCATTGCCGCTCGCCGGCAACGCGGGGTGGTCGGAGCTGGTTCACGTGGGCCCGGAACCGCTGGCCCGCTACTACCCCAGCCTGGTGTACGACCCGGTGCGCGACCGGGTGCTGATGTTCGGCGGGATGATTCTCGGCACCCGGTCGAACGACTCCGGCGAAGCCCAGGACGATCTCTGGGCGCTCTCGCTGGGCGACACACTGAGCTGGACGCAACTCCGTCCCAGGGGCACGCCAGGCTCGCGTGACAGCCACTGCGCGGCGTACGACGCGCGACGTGACCGCATGGTGGTGTTCGGTGGCGAGGCACAGTGGGCGCAGAGCCTCGGCGACTCCCGGCAGCCTCTCTATGACACGTGGGCGCTGTCGCTCGCCGGCGACAGCCTGGCCTGGAGCCAGTTGTCGACGACGGCCGCCTTCCAGGGGCGCGCCGTACTCGATTCGCTCCACGATCGCCTGGTGGCCTGGGCGGGCGACTCGGCGCTGTGGGTGCTGCCCCTCGAGGGTCCCGGCACGTGGCACCGGCTGCCCGCGACCGGAGACCTGCCCACGCCACGGTCCGACTTCGGCCTGGCATTCGACGCGTCGCACGACCGCATGCTGGTCTTTGGGGGAATGCTGGTGGAGCCGGGCTAGAACTGGCCCCAGGTGGCGTCGGCCGACCTGTACGAGGCGCGCTTCACCGACCCGGCAGCCGTCGTCGTCGAGCACGGGCAGGACGCGTACGACCGGGTCACGCTCAACTGGAGCGGCATCGACCCTGGTGGCGCCGTCTTGGTATCGCGCACGCCGAACGACACCGCGTGGGTAGCCGTCGCGTCGCTCGCCGCCGACATCGCGGGGCACGTCTCGTTCACGGACCGTGACGTCGAACCCGGCCGGCGTTACGGCTACGCCCTCACCTACCCCGGTGGCCTGCAGCGTTTCGGGGAGGCCTGGGTGACCGTCCCGCCCGCGCCCGGGTTCGCACTGCGCGGGCTCCAGCCGAATCCGGCGCGGACGCAGGTCTCCGTGGCGTTCACGCTCCCCGTGGCCGCGTCGGCGCGGGTGCAGCTCGTGGACATTCTCGGCCGGCGGGTCGTGGACCGCGTGCTCACCGGTCTCGGGCCGGGCCCGCACGTCGTGAGCCTCGACGAGGCGCGCGCGCTGCCGCCCGGGCTCCACTTCGTCCGCCTGACCTGCGGCGGACGCACGTTGAGCGCACGCGGGGTCTTCGTGCGCTGATTCGTGGTGCCAGGCCCCGTCCGCTACCGGTCGCGCCGCCCCCGCCCCGAACCGTGCCCCGCGGAGCCGATGCTCGAGGACGCGCCGATCAGGAAGCCGAGGTCGTACAGCACGCCCGAGTTGTGCACCTCGTAGATGCGCACGCCGTGGTTGAACAGCGAGACGACGAACGCGATCGGGCAGATCAGGCCGTGCCACAGGCCCGCCCAGAATCCCGCCACGCCGTGCGAACCGGCGGTGCCCTGGAGCGGATTCGTGCCGGCGCATCCAGCGGCGAACACGGCCAGCACGACGACGCATGCGATCGGGATCCAGACGTTCTTCATGGCTGCCTCCTTCGTCCACGTTGACGCTGCCGCGGCGGCCCGCGGCAACTCCGGCTTCGCGCGATGCTACGCGCGCCCACGTGCCTCCACCAGCCGCTTCGTCCTCCGCACATTCCGCCGGGCGAATCCCGGGCGCTCGTGCGACGCGTGCGCCCGGAGCGCCGGTCGCCGGAGGTGACCTCGACGCGCCCGGCGCCGGCGTGCGAGCGCAACCCCGCCGCACGCCGGCACGGGCGCGGCGGGCGCGAGGCATTTCCGTTCTACACCGCGACCAACCCCTCCCGTACAATCGTCGCCCTCAGCGGAACGCCGCGCCGGCACGGGCTCCATCGCCGCCACCGGCCGGCCTGACCCTTCACGAGACCACGTTGCGCGGGCTTCAGGGAAGCCCCCCGCGCATCCGGGAGGAACCATGATGGTGCGCGCGCGGGGTCACGAGGACCGGGCCGCGACCGGAGTGCTGTTCGCGGCGCTGGTGCTGCTGGCACTTGCGCGGCTGGCGGCCCAGGTGGCGCCCTCGATGTACGCGTGGTCGATCAACTTCGGGCGCACCGCACCGCCCGCGTTCGCGATCGCCGGCTTCGCGCTCCTCGCCGCAGGTCTCCTGCCCGCGAGCGGCGGGTACTTCGGAGCCGCGCTCGAGCCACGGCACCCCGCGTCCGCTCCGGGGCGCTGGCTGGCACCGGTGCTGGCGGCCGTGGGCGTCGCGCTCGTGGTGCTGCTGCACGATCGCGCGCTCTTCGTCGGGGACGCGCTGCTGCGCGCCGGCCAGCTGCACGAGAAGGGCGCGTTCTGGAGGATGTTCCCGCAGGCGATGCCGCTCGACCGGGGCATGCACGACTGGCTGCCGCAGCACGCCGCCGCACTCACATCGTGGGGCCCCGGGACCTGGCTCCGCGCGCTCGGGGCCGCCGAGGTCGCGCTGCTGGCGTGGATCGCGGTCCGCTTCGCCGACGGGCTCGGCGTGCGCGGGGCGTTGCGTGTCGGAATCGCGTGCGCGGTGCTCTTCGGCGGCTACGTTCAGCTGCTGACGGGATACGGCAAGCCCACCGGCGAGATCGCGATCTGCACGCTGGCGGCGGGAGTCTTCGGCCTCGAGATCGCGCGCCAACGCCGCGGCACCCTCGCCTTCGGACTCGTCGTGAGTTGCGCGCTCCTGCTGCACCGCGCGGGGCTGCCGCTGCTCGCCGTCTGGCTCGCGGTCGTGGTCCTGTGGGCGCGCGACACGCGGCCCGGTCGCGGGCTGTGGGGCGCGTTGCACCTGGCGCTGCCGCTGGTGACGCTCGCGGTGCTCGGCCCCCGCCTCGTGCATCTGCTGCTGGGCTTCGACGTGCACGTGAACTTCGCCTCCCACGAGGTGGAGGCGCAGGGCGGAATCCTGCGCGCGGCCCTCTCCCGGCTGCGCCTGCTCGACGACGCCAACGTGCTGCTGCTGCTCGCGCCGCTGCTGCCCGCGGCGCTCGCGCTCACTCCCTGGCTCCGGCGCGAGGACGTCCAGCGACCCGAGTTCCCGGTGCTCGCGGCGCTCGTCGCCGGATCGGCTCCCGCGCTGCTGTTCGTCTACGTCACGCAGGGGCCGTTCCGCGACTGGGACGCCTTCGCGGGCAGCGGCGCCGCCGCGGCGCTCGCCGGCGCCTGGGTGATCGCGCGCGTTCTGGCGCGCGCGCCGCGATCGCGCCGGCTCGGCCTGCCCATCGCGACCTCCGCCCTCGCGCCGCTCGTGCTGCTGATGGCATCGCAATCCGACCTCCGCTCGGGGCTCGACCGTGCACACCGGTTCCTCGCGGAGCGCCCGACCCGCACGAGTTCCCAGCGTCTCGCGACGCTCGACTACATCGGGCTGGCCTGCCTCACCAGCGAGCGCTGGAGTGAGGCCGAGGCCGCCTACGCCTCGCTTTGCGAGGGGGCGCCGCACGCCAGGGCGCTCATCCTCTGGGGAACCAGCGCCGCCATCGCGGGCGATTCGCGCGACGCGCAACGGGCCTTCGGTGAACTCACGGCGCGCAACCCGGCCGAGCCGATCGGCTGGATGGGGCTCTGGATGATGGCCGTGGCCAACCGCGACCCCTCCGGGGCCGAACGCGCGGACGCGGTCGTGCGACGGTGGCTGCGGAACGGACCCGAGTGGAAGGTCCTCAACGTCTACTTCGATCACTATCCGGCGATGGCGTCGCTGATCCCCGCCCACGCCGGGCCCGCCGCGCCCTGAGCGGCGGAGCGTGGGCCCGTCGGGGCGCGTGGGGCGTGGCGGCGTCGACGAAGCGGTGCGCTGGCCGACCAAAGCGGGGCGCGCGCGGAAGCTCCCGCTCCCGGCTCGTCAAGGCTCGAGGCCCTGCGGTGCGGCAGCCCGGCGCGCGATCCGTCGTGCCGGCCGCGTCGCGATCCAGGTGCCGCCTCCAGGTCAGCTCCCGAGCTGGGCGTATCACGAAAGGGGCCGCGCGGAGTGCTCTCCGCGCGGCCCGGTGCCCATGGCGATCGGCCGTCAGACCTGCGGCAGCGTCCCGAGCCCGGCGTGGATCATCTCGTCGGAGTACTCCTGGTCCACGAGCTCGCCGGCGAAGTACTTCTGGTACGAGGCGAGATCGAAGTGCCCGTGGCCACTGGCGATGAAGACGATCGTCTTCTTCTCGCCCGTCTGCCTGCAGCGCAGCGCCTCGTCCACGGCGGCCTTGATCGCGTGCGCGGTCTCGGGCGCGGGCACGTGGCCCTCGGTCCGCGCGAACTTCACCGCGGCGTCGAAGACGGGGTTCTGCTGGTGCGCCTCGGCCTCGATCAGCCCGAGGTCCTTGAGGTGGCTCACGATGGGAGCCATGCCGTGGTAGCGCAGCCCGCCGGCGTGGATCGACGGCGGCATGAAGTCGTGCCCGAGCGTGAACATCTTCATCAACGGCGTCAGGCCGGCGGTGTCGCCGAAATCGTAGCGGTAGACGCCGCGCGTCAGGCTGGGACACGCGGCGGGCTCGACCGCGACGATGCGCGTCTTCCTGCCGTCCACGATCTTGTCGCGCACGAACGGCAGCGCGAGGCCGGCGAAGTTCGATCCGCCGCCGGCGCAGCCGATCACGGTGTCGGGATACTCGCCCGCCATCTCGAGCTGCTTGAGCGTCTCGAGCCCGATCACGGTCTGGTGGAGCAGCACGTGGTTGAGCACGCTGCCGAGCGCGTACTTGGTGTCCGCGCGCGTGGCGGCGTCCTCGACGGCCTCGCTGATGGCCATGCCGAGCGAGCCGGGCGAGTCCGGGTCCTTCGCGAGCATGGCGCGACCGGCGTTGGTCTCGTTGCTCGGGCTGGCGACGCACTGCCCGCCCCACGTTTCCATGAGCATGCGACGATACGGTTTCTGGTCGTAGCTCACGCGCACCATGTAGACCTTGCACTCGAGTCCGAACAGACCGGTCGCGAACGACAGCGCGCTGCCCCACTGGCCGGCGCCGGTCTCCGTGGCGAGGCGCTTCACGCCCTCGTTCATGTTGTACCAGGCCTGCGGCACCGCGGTGTTGGGCTTGTGGCTGCCTGCGGGACTCACGCCTTCCCACTTGTAGTAGATCTTCGCGGGCGTGCCGAGCAGGCGCTCGAGCCGCCGCGCACGCACGAGCGGCGTCGGGCGCCAGATCCTGTACGCCTCGAGAATGGGCTCCGGGATGTCCACCCAGCGCTCGGTCGTGACCTCCTGCATGATCAGCCCCATCGGGAAGATGGCCGCGAGATCATCGGGACCGACGGGCTGCTTCGTGCCGGGATGCAACACCGCCGGCATCGGCGTGGGCAGGTCGGCCTGGATGTTGTACCACTGCCGCGGCATCTCGCTCTCGCTCAGGAAGATCTTCGTCTGGTCCATCTCGGCTCCTCGGGGTCGGGCTTTGCCATTGCTGCGACGCTGGCGTGCGCGCACTGCGCGAGAGAAAGGGGAAACGAAACGCCCGCTGCCGGGCTGTGCAGCGGGCTGCGGCGGACGTGCACCCCGCCGCTCGAGCCGGTCAATTGCAGCGCGCGGGCGCGGGAGCGTCAAGGGAATTGTCCCGCCGCGGCCGTTTCCGCGGCCGGAATGCGCGTGAAACCATGCACCGTGCCCGGCGCGAGACGCCCCGGCGTGGCCGCCCGGGGACATGCGCTACCCTGCACGGCACCATGAGCCGGATCGTGCTGAACACCTTCGGGTCGCTCGGCGACCTGCACCCCTACCTCGCGATCGGACGCGCGCTGGCCGTTCGCGGCCACGGCGTGGTGGTGGCCACGCACCCGGAGTACAGGTCGCGCGTTGAGTCGGCGGGGCTCGGCTTCCACGGCATCCCGCCCGCGCTCGGGGACTTCGCGGACCTGCCGGGCGTGTTCCGCGCGGCGATGCACCCGCGCGACGGCAGCCGCTACGTCCTCTTCCGTCTCTGCCTGCCCTTCGTGCGCGAGGCGACGCACGCCATGCTCGACGCGGCGGCCGGCGCCGACCTTGTCGTCGGCCATCCGCTCGCATTCGGCGCCGTGATCGCCGCCGGGGCGCTGGGCGTTCCGCGCGCGCACGTCGCGCTCCAGCCCATGACGATGTTCTCGGCGTTCGATCCGCCCTCGCCCGTGGGACTGCCGCTGCTCGATGCGCTCCTCGGCCGCGGCCGGCTCCGCTGGCGCGCGGGCTTCGCGCTCGCCCGTCTCGCGACGCGCGGCTGGTTTCGCGCCGTGGACCGGACGCGCGCCGAACTGGGTCTGCCGCCCGACCGTCGGCATCCGCTGTTCGACATGTGGTCGCCGACGCTGAACCTGGCGCTGTTCTCGGGGCTACTCATGGCTCCGCAGGCGGACTGGCCACCGCACACGCTCGTGACCGGCTTCGCGGTGCACGACCGCGGGGCGGACGGCGAGGGCGTGTCGCCGGAGCTGGCCGCGTTCCTCGATGCGGGGCCGGCGCCGCTGGTGTTCACGCTCGGCTCCTCGGCGGTGTTCGCCGCGGGTCGCTTCTACGAGGAGAGTCTCGCCGCCGCGCGCGCGCTCGGCATGCGCGCGGTGCTGCTGTGCGGACCGGAAGCGCGCAACCGCCCCGCGGCGATTGCCGGCGGCGACGCCATCGCGGTGGACTACGCACCGCACTCCGGGGTGTTCCCGCGCGCCGCCGCGATCGTGCACCAGGGGGGCATCGGCACCACGGGCCAGGCGCTCGCCGCGGGGCGGCCCATGCTGGTCATGCCGTGCAGCCACGACCAGCCGGACAACGCCGCGCGCTGCCGGCGGCTCGGGGTCGCGCGGGTCGTGGCCCGCGGGGACTACCGTGCGCCGCGCGTGGCCGCCGAGCTGCACGCACTCCTGCGCGACGAGGCGGCGGCGCGCCAGGCCCTGAACCGGCGCGAGGCCGGCGTCGCAGTTGTCATCCCGGAGGGCTTCTCGGTCGCGGTCATAACCCCGCAGGCGAGCGCCACGCTGCGGCTGATCCAGGACCCGACCCTGACCATCGGCCCGCAGATCGTGCAGGGCATCCTGCAGCAGTTCCTGGACGCACTCTCCGGGGCCCGGATTGCGGTCG
>CAIXRL010000498.1 GCA_903921835.1 Candidatus Eiseniibacteriota bacterium
CCATAACTCCGCTCTAAGGACGGCGATTCTCGGCTAACGCCATGAGACGTTTGGATCTACGGCTCGAAGCGATTGCGCCCAAGCGGCGATAAATGTAGTGGACACGAGTCTGGTTAGCGGTATAAGATACAGGTATGGAATCGAACCGGGCACAGGTCCAACGCCGGCGCCGCCGGCTTCGCGAGCAACTGCGCGCGCTGAGCGAGCAGCCATTGATGCGCGGGTCCGTGGTGGAGCGGCTGCGTCGCTGCGGACGTCCGAACTGCGCCTGCGCGAGCGACCCCGACGCCCGCCACGGCGGTACGTTCCTCACCGTGTCCCTGCACGGCAAGACGCAGGCGGTGCACGTGCGCCCGGAGGACGAGGCCGCCATTCGCGCGGCGGTGGCGGCCTACCAGCGGCTGTGGACCCTGATCGACGCCCTGACGGCCTGCGAGCTGGCCGACCTGCGGCGAGGGGTGCGCGAGCGGCGCCGGTCCCGGCAGCGCCGGCGCGCCTGAGATGGGCGTGCCGTCGAGGAAACGTGTCCGGCAGGGTATCCTGCCCTTTGTGATCGAACTGGGGGAGCGAGAGGACGTCACGGCGCGCGCTGGCTTGCCGCTGGTGGTTGAGACGATGCGAGCGCTGGGGGTGGACGCCGTGGCGCAGGCGGCGTTGCCGGCGCCCCGGCGGCGGCGCGGGTTCACGCCGGCGCAGAAGCTGGAGGCGCTGGTGATGCTGCTCGCAGCCGGCGGGGACCGCCTCGAGGACATCCGCATCCTCTCCGAGGACGAGGGCCTGGAGCGGTTGCTGGGCGGCCCGTTGCCATCGCCGGATGCGTTGCTCGACTTCCTGGGGCAGTTCCATGACCCGGCCTGCTGGGCGGACCGGCCGCCGGAGAAGAAGGCCTACGTTCCGCCGGAGTCGGTGGGCCTGCGCGCACTCGAGGTGATCAACCGGGAGCTGGTCGCCCGCGGCGCGGCATGCATGACGACCCGGGCGACGATCGACCATGACGGGACGATCATCGCGGCACACAAGCGCGACGCAAAGAGGGCCTACGAAGGCACGCGCGGCTACCAGCCGCTGGTGGCGGTGTGGGCGGAGGAGCAGCTGATCGTCGCGGACGAGTTTCGCGACGGCAACGTGGCCGGCGGCGAGGACCCGCTGTCGTCGGCGAAGCGGGCGATGGAGAACCTGCCGCCGTGGGTCAAGGAGCGCTACTTCCGCGGCGACTCGGCGTCGTACTACGCGCCGCTGCTCAAGTACCTGGTGGCCGAGGGGATCGGCTTCAGCATCAGCGCCGACATGACGAAGGAGTTGCGGGGCTGCTGCCTGGCGGTGCCGCCCGAAGGATGGGTGGCGCTGGAGAACCGCGTCAGCGAGCAGGTGGATGTCGCCGAGGTAGAGTTCACGCCCGGGGACTGGCCGAAGGACGCGCTTCCCCTGCGGTACGTGGCGGTACGGTTCACGCCGCTGCAGGCGGAGTTGTTCGAGACGATGACGCCGAGGCACCTGGCGATCGTGAGCAACCGTGCGAAGGTCGATGCGGGCGCCCTGGTGCGCTGGCACTGGGAGAAGGCGGGCACGATCGAGCACGTGCACCGGGTGATGAAGGACGAACTCGGTGCGGGCGTGATGCCGAGCGGCCGCTTTGGCGTCAACGCGGCGTGGTTTCGCATCAACGCGCTGACGTTCAACGTGCTCACCGTGCTCAAGCGGCGGGCGCTGCCGGAGCGCCTACGCGAGGCACGGCCCAAGCGCCTTCGCTTCGAACTGTTCACCCTTCCCGGCAAGCTGAGCGTTCACCAGAACCGGCTGTCGGTGCGCCCCTCGGCCCGCGAGGAGCGGCTGGGGGAACTCGTCGAGGCCCGCGGCCGCCTGCTGGCGCTGCGCCAGGCGCGCCGGGCCGGCTAGAGCGGCGGATCGGCGCGCGCCCGCCCCCGGGGCCGGCGAAAGGGCGTACGCCGCAGAAGAGCTGACGCCGCGCGAGGCAAGGCTCCCTAGAGCGGAGATAAGG
>CAIXRL010000499.1 GCA_903921835.1 Candidatus Eiseniibacteriota bacterium
CACGCACACCTTCCCGCTCGCGGGATCGACCGCGAGCCACTCCTTGTCCAGGAAGTCGCTGCTCATGGGAACGGTGCGCACGACCGACACCGGCCCCCACGCGAATGACGAGCCGGTGAAGCGGCCCTTGAGCACGCCGATCGCGCTTCGCGACGAGCCCGAATCGGCGAGGGCGGCGTAGTAGAACGCGCCCGTGGCCGGGTTCACCGCGAGCACCGGATCGCTGGTCCACACCCAGCCGGCGGAGACCACGGGGAGCTTGCCCTGGTCCACCCAGGTGGCGCCGCCGTCCGTGGACGTGCCCCAGCCCTGCGTCTGGTTGCTGAGGTCGGTGAAGCCCGTGCCGTCGTTCCAAGCCGCGATCATGTAGTTATTCCAGCGCACGATCGAGGTCTCGCACTGGCCGTCGTTGGAGCCGTCTCCCGCGGGGTCGTTGCAGTGCACGTTCGGACGGGGCGGTCCCGTGACCGCCCCCGCCGACATGGGCGCTGCTGCCCGCGCCCTTGCGGGCCGGCCGCGACGCAGGTCCTCGTCCTCCACGAACGGCCGCGCGGACTCTCCCGCGACGCGCAGCGACGTGCGGCCGCCCCTGCGCATCGCGCGGGCGAGACGGCGCAGCTCGCGCTGGCGCTCGCCTGCGAACTCGCGGCGCTCGCGGCGCTCCAGGCGCTCGTGCATCGGCTCCTCGGCGAGGCGGTGGATCTGCAACTGCTTGAGCCGGGAGCGCGTGATGGCCCCTGCGCCGCCCGGGAAGAGAACCAGCAGGGCCGCGGCCGCGAGAGCGGTCCACGCGGTGAGCGATGCGATGCGATGGCGGGGGGGCATGGACGATCCTCCTGGGTCGTGGCGTTTCGCGAGATTCTCGATCAGCCCTTCCAGGTCGTGACCATGAACCACAGCAGCGTCACGAAGACGACGAGCTGCAGCCCGTTGCCGAGCCGCCAGCGGCCCAGGCTGGCGTTCCAGTCGACGGGTTCGCCGCCGTTCGTGGCGCCGGCGGCGGCACGCGACTGCAGCGCGAGCCTCGACGAGAGCGGGACATCGATCGCGAGCACCAGCACGAGCAGCACCAGCCAGAGGCCCGTGACGATCTGCAGGCCGCGGTTCTCGCTCATGCGGTAGCCGAGCTGCATCGCGAGCACGTTGCCAACGATGCCGGTGCCGATGAGCGCGGGCAGCGAGAACACGAGCGAGAGTCGGCGATTGAGCTCGAAGAACCCGCCGCGGCCGGCCCAGCTCGTGGTGCGGCGGGCGGCGAGCGTGTTCCAGTGCGAGGCCAGCAGGGCGGCGACGTACACGAATGCGAAGAGCAGGTGCAGGTACTCGGCGACGTGGTGGGGCAGCATTCATTCTCCGGGGTGACGGGGATCGGCTTGCGGTTCGTGGATACTAGCCCGGACTATTCCTGAACCGCGAGCCGAGAGTGCGAGATGTGCGTCAGCCGCAAGAAGATCGGCCGGCCGGACCCACCTTCGGCGGGTACCCCGGAACCGTGTTGGAGACACGATGAGGACAGCGGCCGGTCGAGCTTCGGGGCACCCACCGAAGGTGGGTCCGGATGATGCGCAGATCGCGCTCGCAGGCCGCGGGCTCATGAATAGTCGTCATGGCCTTTCTGCCGCCACGAGCGATGAAAGTGTCTCCCCACGAGTTCCCATGGACTTGCGGCGCACTTTCGAGTCAGTCCGGGCTAGCCCGGAGCATTCGTGAACCGCGAGTGCCGCAGTGCGGCAGTGCGGCGCGCGGCAGTGCGGAAGCGGGAGGTGCGGACGCCCCGGGATCGACCGGCCGCGGGAGAGCCGCGCCGTGCACACGGGGAGGAGCGCGGCGGGGCGCCCCGCCGCGGGCGAGGCTGCGGCCGAACAAAG
>CAIXRL010000500.1 GCA_903921835.1 Candidatus Eiseniibacteriota bacterium
CAAGCTGCAGCTCGACCCCGGCGTGACTCTGAAGTTCAACCCGAGCTGCTCGCTGGTGGTGAACGGCACGCTCCAAGCCGTAGGCGACGCCTCCCATCCCATCCTGTTCACCTCGTTCCGCGACGGGTCGGGCTCGCCCGCAGCCGGCAACTGGGGACAGGTCAGCCTGGGGTCGACGAGCCTCGGCAACCAGTTCAGCTACTGCCAGGTCCGCTACGGCGGTAACCCGCTGGTCGCGATCTCCGGCGCCTCCCTCCCTCCGCCCGCGTTTAGCTACTGCCAGCTCGACCATGGCTCCGGCACCCTCGCCAGCGTGACGAATGGCGGCGGAACCGCCTGGGTGCCGAGCTTCCACTACTCGTGCTTCGCGACGTCCAGCAAGTCGACGTGCGGGATCACCTGCGACGCCACGAGCCACGTCGACGCGCGGTACTGCTACTGGGGCAACGCCTCCGGCCCCTACAACGCGAGCCGCAATGCTTCCGGCACCGGAAGCTGCGCCTCGGACAGCGTGACGTTCCAGCCGTGGTGGTCGGTCTGCCAAGGGGACACCGCCCGAATCTCCGTCTGGCCGACCGGGTTGGGCTTCGACAACCTAATCGCCGGCCACGATCAGAGCACGTCGTTCCAGATCAGCAATCAATCAACCAACGGGTCCCTGGTCGACTTCTGGATCGAGGAGGCCGGGCCAGCCTGGTCACCTGAACATGCGCAGCCCGCGGCCCGCGAGCCCGTCCCCCAGCAGGTCGTGGACGTGCCCTGGCTCTCGGTGACTCAGTCGAGTGGCGTGCTGGCGCCGGGTGACACGACCACGATCTCCCTGACCGTGACGGCGCAAGGCCAGTCGATCGGACAGCACCTCGCGTTCCTGTTGATCCACAGCAACGACCCGGTCTCCAGTCTGGTCGTGGTTCCAGTGTGGATCTGCGTCGGAGCCGACTGCATCCTCGCCGTCGGTCCTGGAGAGACGCAGCCGTCCGTGGGCTTCGTGAGCTTCGGCCCGTGCCGGCCGAATCCGACCAGCGCACTGGCGAGCTTCGACATCGCGCTTCCGGCCGCGAGCGAGGTTCGGGTCTCGGTCTACGACGTGGCCGGGCGGCACGTGGGCGAGCCGACGTCGGTGGTGCTGCCGGCCGGGATCCACCGGATCGTCTGGCGCGCCCCGGACGGCCGGGCGGGCATCTACTTCGCGCGGGCGCAGGTAGACGGGAGGTTCGTGGGCCAGCAGCGCATCGTCGTGATTCGTTGACCTGGGACCGGGACCCTCGGCGTCTCGGGGTAGCAGGGACGGCCCAGCCAGCATCTGCCGCGATTCCGGCTGGGCCGTACCAAGCCGCTTGAGGGCGAGAACCGGCGGCTGAAGCGGATCGTGGCGGACCAGGCGCTGAACATCCAACTGCTGAAGAAGTTGCTGGGAAGAGACTGACGGCGGCTGCGGCCCGGCGCGCCGCTGTCGAGCAAATCCGTCTCCACCATGCCGGACTGTCCTAGCGGTGCGCGTGCCGGTTCGTGGGCTGCGCGTTCTCGAGTCAGCGACATTGCTCGATCCGTCCGCCGCAGGAGGCACTGCGGCAACGGCTGCGCGAGCTCGCGCTGGAGCGGGTGCGCTGGCGCTGTCGGCGTTCGCACATGCGGTTGCGGCGGCGACTCGTACGGGTCCTACCGGACCGGACGACTTTGTCCGCTGGCGGGCAATCCTGACCACCTGAGTCCACTCCGGTCTCAGTCGTCTGCGCGTTGGCGGGCAGGCCTCACCGCTTGACTTCGCGGGCCTAACTCGTTAGAAAGCAACGCGGAGAGGTGCGAGAGCGGCTGAATCGGGCGGTCTCGAAAACCGTTAAGGTCGTAAGGCCTTCGAGGGTTCGAATCCCTCCCTCTCCGCCAGTGTCGCAAGGGGTTACGTCGCCGACGCGACGTAGCTCCTTTGCCTTTGAAGAGGCGTCTTGCTAACGCCATGCTGACCAACCGTTCCCTGAACTTGCCGGATGGGTCGCCATGGCGATGATCTACCTGATCCTGGAGACAGCGCGCCGGCTCGGTCTGGATCGCGCCCCTCGCGGCCTGACCGAATTGCACCGCGCGTACCTGCAGGATCACCCGGGAACGACGGTTGGGCGCAGTCAGGGCAGCTTCGACGCGACGCTGAACCTCCACGTGATCAATATGCGCTCGCGCTTTCCCAAGCCACGCGAGCCGCGGGCGCGCGCGAACTGGCTGTCGCGCCCGTTGTTCAAGCGCGTGGCTCCGGGCCGGTACATGCTGCTCACCGCGCCCGAGCTGGCGTGGTTCCGCGAAGCGGTGGCGCGCAACGAGCCGCTCGTCTTCCGCGACGAGTTCGAGATCCCGGACACGGGTGCGCCGCGAAGCGCGCAACCGGCGGGCCGCCCGGCCGGGCCGGCGACCCCACCGGCGCGTGAGTCGAGCAGCGAGCGCACGGTCGCACCTTTCGCCCGCGACGGGGCGAGCCTCGACGAGCGCCTGCGCGACTGGCTGGTAGCTCACGACGAGCGGCTCGATCGCTTCGAACAACTGGTGCCGCTACATGAGCTCGCCTCCGAATCGGGCGCGGGAGCGGCCGAGATCCGCGCCCGTCTCACCGATGGTTCTGTGCCGCCCTACCACGTCTGGTCACACGTGCACGCGGGCAAGAGAAGCCGCTCGAAGCCGTACGCACTGCGGCTCGGTGCGCCAGATGCCGTGGCGCTCGACTGGGAGGAGTCCGTTGTCGCGGCGGCCGAGGCCGAACTCACGCGCCGCGGTTTCGAGACCCAGCGCCAGCTCGGCAGCGAGACTCATCTCGCGGCGCTGCTCGCCCGGCCGAGCCTGGCCGGCCTTGCGCGTGGGCACAATCTTCGCGACTTGTGGGCGTTGCGTGTTGGCGATGGTCACGCCGACCTCTGGATCGTCGAGGCCAAGGGCAAGGAGGCGGGCGGGTTCGAGCACTACTGCGTGGCCGAGGCGCTGGGGCAGCTCTTCCCGCTGCCGGCGGAACCGCTGTCCGAGCTGCTGGGCAGCAGCCGGGGGGCGGGCCACGGGTTGTGCTGGGACTACGCGAGGCGCCTGCTGCCGGCCTGGCGTGCGCAGGGACTGAAGGTCCGCGTGACGCTGGGACTGCTGCTGCCGTTCTGGGCGCCCGACGTGATCTGGGGAAGTGACGCCCGAGTGCGCGAGGTTGCGGGCCCGTGCTTCGCGCGTCCACTGCGCGCGCTGCACGAGTTCATCGAGAGCGGCCGCAGCGACGCCACGTCCAGACACCACAAGTACGAGCGCGCGTTTGGCGCGGTGCTCGAGTCGCTGGAACGCGATTGCGGGCTGCGGCAACTGGCAGTCGCGGACGAAGGTCTCCGCTTTCGCGTGCTGTTGCCCACGGCGGACGGTTCCACCGGCTTCAAACTCATCGGGATCGAGTAGCCCTGCCGATCCATGAGCCCGCGCCGCGTGAACGCGCAACAGCGCGCCATCCGCTGCGAAGCTCGGCCGGCCGATCGTCTCGCGCCTGACGCCACTCTCGCGCTCTCGGCTCGCGGTTCACGAATAGCCGCGCCCGATTTGCCTGCTGGAGCCCCTGGTGCAGAACCCGGTCGCAGTGGAGGACGGTCCGAGCGGACAGCCCGCCGCGGCCATCTTGGCGCCCGCGCTGGAGCTTTGCCGAGTGGATCGCTTGAGCGGTACGGCCCCCTTGGGCTCTTGACCCGGCACCGTTGACGGCCCGCCAACGGACAGGCGCCGATCGCTGCCGACCATCGCAGCGCTCCGTGTGCCGGACGCCGCGTGCCGGACGCAGCGTACTGGACCGCGCTCGCCCACCGCTGCTATCGTTCCATGTGTCAGAACATCGCATCGCGCCCGGTTCGGGCCGCCGACGGATTCCACCACGCACCTGCGGTCCCGGTCGCCCTGCTCAAGGTGCCCCGGAACCGAGGAGAACCCCGATGACCCGCACCCGCTTCGCCCTCGCGGCCTGCCTGCTGGCGGCTCTTGTGTTCATGCCGGCCGCGCGCGCGGGTGCTGCGCCCGCGCCCCGGCCCGACGGCATCCAGTCCACGCTCGCGGACGTGATGAAGAAGCAGCCCTACCTCATCTACCCGGGCGTCCCGGCGCAGATGCAGGTGCTCTGGCAGCTCTCGGCCACCGCCAGCTCGACGATCGAGTGGGGCACCGACACCAACTACGGTGCGGGTAGCGCGCAGAACGCCGAGTACGGGACGGATCACCAGCACGTCTACACGATTCCGGGCCTGTCCCCGGCCGCGAAGTACTTCTACCGCGTGACCACGAGCGGCTACGCCTACACGGGCTCGTTCACGTCCGCGCCCTCGCCCGCGGCGACGTCGGTGAAGTTCATGGCCTACGGCGACACGCGCACCAATCCGGCCACGCACGACCAGGTCGCGGCGGCGATGATCTCGGCGTACACGGCGGACCCGGCGTATCAGACGTTCGCGCTGTTCATGGGCGACTTCGTCAACACGGGCAACAGCGAGACCTACTGGACCAACGAGTTCTTCCTCCCCACCTATACGAACATGCGCGCGGCGCTGGCCAACCTGCCGTACCAGGCGGCCATGGGGAACCACGAGAACTCGAGTCCTGTCCTGTTCACGAAGTACTTCCCGTACCCGTGGACCGCGGGGCGCTACTGGTCGTTCGACTACGGTCCCATCCACGTCGCGGTGGTGGACCAGTACACGGCCTACACGACGGGTTCGGCGCCGCTCCAGTGGCTGGCCAGCGACCTCGCCGCGTCGACCAAGACGTGGAAGTTCGGGCTGCTGCACGAGCCGGGCTGGTCCTCGGGGAACGGGCACGCGAACAACACCAGCGAGCAGAGCCTGATCGAGCCGCTGTGCGAGCAGTACGGCGTGGCCATCGTGTTCGCCGGGCACAACCACAACTACTTCCGGGGCGTGGTCAACGGCGTCACGCAGGTCACGACGGGCGGCGGCGGCGCGCCGCTGGAGGCGCCGCTCGCGGGGCAGCCGAACGTGGTCACCACGTCGATGGTGAACCACTTCTGCAAGATCGCCATCGACGGCGGCGTGCTCAAGCTGCAGGCGATCAACAGCGCCACGGGGGCGATGGTCGATTCGTTCACGCTGGTGCGCACGGTCGTGGACCACACCCCGCCGGTGGTCGCGATCTCGTCGCCCGAGGGGGGCGAGGACTGGCGCGCGGGTTCGTCGCACGCCGTCACCTGGTCCGCGACGGACAATATCGGGGTCACGTCCGTGGACCTGGCCTACTCGACCAACGGCGGCGTCACGTTCCCGAACGTGATTGCCAGCGGTCTCGCCAACTCCGGTTCCTACACGTGGACGGTGC
>CAIXRL010000501.1 GCA_903921835.1 Candidatus Eiseniibacteriota bacterium
GAGTTCCTGTTCCGGCTGACGAGCGACATGACGCTGCTCGAGCTCTCGGACCTGAACCGCCCGCTGCTGCGGCGCATGCAGCTCGAGGCGCCCGGCACGTACCACCACAGCATGGTCGTGGGTTCACTCGCCGAGGCCGCGGCCGAGGCGATCGGCGCCAACTCGCTGCTCGCGCGCGTGTCGGCCTACTACCACGACATCGGCAAGCTCGCCAAGCCCGAGTACTACGCCGAGAACGAACCCGCCTCCTCGCGCTCGCGCCACGAGAAGCTCGCGCCCTCCATGAGCGCGCTCGTGCTGAAGTCGCACATCGGAGAGGGACTCGAGCTGGCCCGCAGGCAGCGGTTGCCGCGCGCGGTGCGCGACGCGATTCCCGAGCACCACGGCAGCATGGTGATGGCGTTCTTCTACCACAAGGCGCTGGAGTCGGACCCCAATGCGCGCCGCGAGGACTACAGCTATCCCGGTCCGCGGCCGCGCTCGCGCGAGACCGCGATCCTCATGCTCGCCGATGGCGTCGAGGGCGCCTCGCGCGCGCTCGCCGAGCCCACGCCGAGCCGCATCCGCGGGCTGGTGCAGCGCATCATCGACGAGCGCGTGCGCGACGGGCAGCTGGACGAGTGCGGCCTGACGCTGCAGGAGCTGGCGCGCATCCGCGAGGCGTACATTCCCGTTCTGGTGGCGATCTTCCACGTGCGCGTGCCGTACCCCGAGGCGCCCAAGCGCGCGGGCCGCGAGGACGCGCGGAAGGAGAGTTGATCCGATGGGGGTCCCGATTGTGCGCCGCCCGTTCAGCGTCGCGCGATGGTCGCTGCTCCTCCTCCTGGTCCTTGCCGCACCGGTGCACGCCACCGATTTGGTGCCGCACAGGCTCTCCGACTGCAGGCCCGAGCGGCTGCGTTCCCTGCTCGCGGGCGCCGACAGTTGCATCCTCGGCAAGGCCTGCGGCCGGATCAGCCAGCCGTGGCTGTACCGCGGGCAGCGGGGGTACGCGAACCGAATGCGGGCATACGGCGTGCGCACGATCGGGCCGGAAGCCACCCACGCGCTCGCGGCGCTGATGTTGCGGGACGCGACCATCGATTCGGCCGGCAAGGTCAAGTCGCTCGACATCTCGTGCGAGACGGGCGATTCGATACCCGTCTACACCGCCACCTTCCTGCACGGCGACTCGCTCGCGCGCGCCGTGTTGCGGTTCGACACGGGCCAGGTGCTGTTCTTCACGAAGGAGGTCCCGCTCGGTTTCGTGGCCATGGGCGCGAACGCCGACTCGCTGTGGGCGCGTCTCGGCGTCACGCTGGACTGGGACCCGAACTTCGCGCGACCGCGGCCCGCAGTGCGTGCGCCGGAGGCGGAACCGGAGCCCACAGACTTCGGGACGAAAGTGGAGCTCGAAGAGCTGCCGGATGTGCTCGTCAGGGTCCCAGCGGTCTATCCCGATGCCGCGCGCGCAACGAACACCTCAGGGCGCGTGTTGATCCGTGCCCTCGTGGGCAAGGAAGGCAGTATTCAGGATGCCGTCGCGTTGGAAGGGCCACCAGCGCTCTTCGATGCGTCGCTGGACGCCGTGTGGCAGTGGACGTTCAAGCCCGCCATGTCGAAGGGCAGGCCCGTTGTCGTGTGGGTCGCCATCCCGATCAAGTTCTCGCTGCACGACTGATCCGCCCCGTCGCAGCATCCGCGTTGCCCGGCGCGCCGGCTTCCTTCATCATGCCCGCATGCCCATCACCGAGAGAGGCCGGATGCCGTTCCAGTGGGCCGTGAGGCTCGGGGCCGTGCTGGTCGCCGCCTGCGCGGCGGGCGTGGCCGTGGCGGCGGACTCGCAATCGCAGGCGCAGTCGGGCGCCGACTGCAGTTTGCCCGCGTACGTGCGGCACGCGATCCGCGGCGCGGAGCGCATCGACCTGGTGCGACTGGGGCCGCCCGGCGACTGTGTCGTCGATCCGCTCGAACCGAACCACGATCCCGGGTGCTTCGCGGGCTACCGGCGGGCGGACTGGTTCCGGCTTCCGCCGGAAGGCGTCGAGAGAGCGAGCGGGCTGCTGTGCAGCGGGAATCTCGCGTGCGCGGCGACGGGCAAGGGCACCGGCCCGGTCTACGTCGTGGGTTTCGATGTCGCGGGGGAGGCGGGGACGGTGCGCGTCACGCTGCGGTTGCCCGCGGGTGACGTGGAGTTCGAGATTCCCAACGGCAGGCACTTCCCGGCGGCGTTGTCGTCGTCGGGGCTGCGCGAGTGGCGACGGCTGCTGGCCGTGCTCGCGGCCAGGGCGGGTCGCCCGGCCGAAGAGTTCGAGCGCGACCTCGCGCGGGACGCAGGCTCCGCACCGGCCGCGGGCCCGGCGCCGGTCGCTTCCGCTCCCGATACCTCGG
This sequence comes from Candidatus Eiseniibacteriota bacterium, assembly GCA_903921835.1. GTDB lineage: Bacteria > Eisenbacteria > RBG-16-71-46 > RBG-16-71-46 > RBG-16-71-46 > CAIXRL01. Next base: position 2,371 of record CAIXRL010000501.1, read on the forward strand.
CGAACCATGCGGTCGCCCCCGTGCTCCACCCGGTCGTGCCCGACACGCCCGCCAGGCCGATCAAGAAGGTGCCGCCGCACTATCCCGATACCGCGCGCGAGGCAGGCGTCGAGGGCACGGTGAAGCTGAGCGTGCTGGTGGGCAGGGACGGGCACGTGCATGACGTGCGCGTCCTGAAGGGCATTCCGATGCTCGACGCGGCGGCGGTGGAGGCGGTCACGAAATGGGCATTCCAGCCGGGAAAGCGCGGCGGCAAGACGGTGGATTCGTGGTTCGAACTGCCCGTGAAGTTCCCGCCGCACTGAAGGCCGGGCCGGGGTGGACTGTTCGCGAGCCCGCGGTCAGCGTGCGTGATCTTCGGTGGCGCGTCGGGAGCGCAGCCGGCCATCCCGATCACCCCGCCGGAGCATCGTCGTTGCCGAGCGCGCCGGCTTCCCTCATGATGTGCGCATGCCCATCACCATCGATGCTTCCGCCGGACCGCGTGGCATCGCCACGCCGCTGCGTGCGCTGGTCGCACTGACCGTCAAGCGGGAGGGCCGCCGCGCCGGCGAGATCGGCGTGCGCCTGACCGACGATCCCGAACTGCGCGAACTCAACAAGCGCTGGCGGGGAATGGACCGGGCCACCGACGTCATCAGCTTCGCCTACGACGAGGACGCGCCCGACGCGGCGACGCGCCCCGTCATGGGCGACATCGTGGTCTCCATGGAGCGCGTGCTCGTGCAGGCGAAGCGCTATCACGACACGCCCGGCACCGAGCTGGCGCGCCTGGTCATCCACGGCGTGCTGCACCTTGCCGGCCAGGATCATCTCAAGCCCGTCGAGCGCCGGGAGATGCGCAAGCGCGAGGACGCGACGCTGGTCGCGGCGCGCGCGCTCGTGCGAAAGATCGACGCTGCAGGCGGGGCCGCGCCGCGCGCTCGCGTTTGACCCAACGGTTCCCCGCTCGTTTCCTGGAGCACGCATGAAGCCCTGTCTCGCCATCGCGCTCGTCCTCGCGCTCGCCGCGCCCGGCGCTCGGGCGGCCGAGGTGCCGGTCCCCGCGCCGCCCGCGGTGGCTCCCGCGCCCGCGCCCGCCACCGTCGAGGCGCTGCGCGCGTCCATGCTCGCTTCGGACAGCATTCTGATCACGCGCGTGGAGATGGAGCCGGCCGCGGTCTCCGATTCGGCATGGCAGTCGCACGCCCCCGTCAGCCGCAAGCGCGTCACGGTCAACCAGGTGAAGCGTCCCTGGATGAGACGGTTCGCTGCCAACTTCATGCCGCCGGGCACGACGCTGAGGACGGAGCTCTGTCCGCCCCCGCGCGGCACCGCGGGACTGGCGAAGCCGTGGATGCTCTCGGCGTTGTGGATCAACCAGGACGGCCGCGGGCAGGTGTTCGTGGACCTGTCCACCGGGTGCAGTATCGCCGGCCTCGCAGGCAGCGGCCCTGTGGCCCTCGATGTCGGCGCGCACACCGACTCGCTGCTCGCGCTGTTCCAGCAGGCGCTCTTCGCGGACTCCGCGCTCGCAAGGGTCAAGGCGAGCGCGCTTTCCGATACGACGCGTCCCCGCGATCAGGTCGCCGTCCGCACCCCGCCTGTGCCGATCGATCGCGTGGCGCCGGTGTATCCCGATTCGGCGCGCGCCGCCGGTATCGAGGGCACGGTGATCGTGAAGACGCTGGTCGGCAGCGATGGTCGCGTGATGCGCGTCGATGTCGAGACCAGCGTGCCCGGGCTGGACGCGGCCGCGCTGGCCGCGGTCAAGCAGTGGCGGTTCAACCCCGGCACGGTGGATGGCAGGCCGCACGCGATGACCGTGGGCGTGCCGGTCAGTTTCCATCTTGCTCCCGGCGGACCGGCGAAGAAGCACTGAACCAGGTCCGCGCCGGTGGGCCGGGCGCGAAACGCATCGGGTGGGAAGCTCCCCATGGACGACCACGAGCGCGAGCTGTACGAGCTGGACCCGACGGGCCGGTTCTCCGACCGGGCCGCGGACTACGTGACGTACCGCCCGGGCTATCCGCCCGACGCGTTCGCGGCGATGCTCGCGGGGCTCGGCGAGCCGGCGGGGCTGGTGGCGGCGGACGTGGGTGCGGGCACCGGCATCTCGTCGCGCGCGCTCGCCGAACGCGTCGGGCAGGTGATCGCGGTCGAGCCCAACGCGGCCATGCGGTCC
>CAIXRL010000502.1 GCA_903921835.1 Candidatus Eiseniibacteriota bacterium
CGATCTCGACCAGCCCCGTGCGCTACGGCGTCACCGTGAGCGCGGCGAACACGGGCTTCGTGGCCGGCCGCCACGACGACGGCACCGCGCAGTCGCACCTGCGCGCGGCCACGTTCTCCGCCGGCTGCACGTACCCGAACCCGATCGTGTGCAGGTCGGTGGCGACCATCTCCAGCACGTGGGGCCAGCTGAAGTCGATCTACCGCTAGCCTCCGCCGGGACGCGCGCGTTCCGGCGTCACTTCACGCCGGCGAGCGGCGCCTCGTGGAGGCGCTCGTAGCGCGAGCCGCCCGGGCCGAGCGTGCTGCGCACCAGCACCAGGCGCTCGACGCGGAAACGCGCCCCGGGCGCAGGCGCGGCCGCGAGCCGCACGCTCCAGTCGGCGGGCATGCGCACGCGGCCGATGGTCAGGTGGGGCGCGAACGGCATGTCGGCGCGCGGGAAGCCGCGCGCGGCGAGCGCATCCTCGAGCGAGCGCGCCAGCGCGCACAGCGGCTCCGCGCCCGCGCTCATGCCGAGCCACAGCACGCGCGCCTTCGCCGCATGCGGAAACGCACCGGGCGCGGCGAGCGCGGCGTCGAACGCCGCGTGCCCCGCCGCGGCTTCGCGCGCAGCCTCCGCGGCGGCCAGTGCCTCGGCCTCGCCCACCTCGCCGAGGAAGCGCAGCGTGTAGTGCAGGTTCTCACGCTTCACCCACGCGACCCGGTTGCCCCGCGTGCGCAGCGCGTCCACGACGGTCATGGCCGCCGTGCAGGCCGCGGGTGACGGGAAGACCGCCAGGAAGAGCCGCATCGTTCCGGAACTCGATTGCATGTGTCTCCGCCCCCCCGCCCTTATCCCGGACGCTTCATGAGCCCGCCGCCTGCGGGCGCGATCTGCGCGCCATCCGGTGCAAAGAGCGACCGGCCGCTGTCCTCATCGTGTCAGTCCAGTGACGCGTCCACGGGCAGCCCGAGCAGGTGGCGACGCAGCAGGTCGAGCGCGGTCTGCGCCGCACGCTCGCGCACCGTCGCGCGCGAGCCGTGGAGGTGCAGCACGCGCACCACCTCGCCGAGCGGCGAGGCCAGCGCCACGAACACGAGCCCGACCGGCTTGTTCTCGCTGCCGCCGTCGGGGCCCGCGATGCCCGTGATGCCCACTCCCACCTCGACGCCGGCCCGCCCGCGCGCCCCGCCCGCCATCTGCTCCGCGACCGCAGCGCTCACCGCGCCCTGCGCCTTCAGCGTCCCCTCGTCCACGCCGAGCAGCTCGAGCTTGGCGGCGTTCGAGTACGTGACGAAGCCGCGTTCGACGTAGCGCGACGAACCGGGCACATCGGTGAGCCGCTTCACGAACAGTCCGCCCGTGCACGACTCCGCCGCGGCGATGCGCCAGCCCTTATCGAGAAGGATGGCCCCGAGCACTTCCTCCATCCCCGTGGCGCCCTCCGCATAGACGACGCCATTCACCTTCGCGAACAGCTCGTTGTAGGCGCGAAGGCTCGTCTCGCGCACGACGGCCGGGTTGGCGCCCGACACGGTGACGCGCAGGTCCACGCCAAACGAGCTGGGCAGGTACGCGAGCGACGCCCCCTGCCAGGCGTCGTCCAGCGCGCCGATGCGCTCGTGCAGCTGGCTCTCGAACACGCCGTAGGTGCGCAGCGTGAAGGTCTCGATGGCGCGGCCCGTGCGCTCGCGCAGGTAGGGTACGAGGTGCTCCTCCGCCAGCGCCGTCATCTCGGACGGCACGCCGGGCAGCAGCATGACGGGCTTGTCGCGATGCAGCAGGAGCAGGCCCGGCGCGGAGCCCACCGAGTTCGGCCACACCTCGGCGCCGCGCGGCAGCAGCGCCATGGTCTCGATCGTCGCGGGCAACCTGCGGCCCATGCGCCGGCCGCGCTCGCGGATGCTCTCGAGCACGCCCTCGTCCAGCTGGAGCGGCCGCCCGAGCACGGTCGAGACCGCCTTGCGCGTCACGTCATCCGGCGTGGGCCCGAGACCTCCGGTCATGACCACCGCGTCGGCGCGGTCGAGCGCGCGCGTGAGCCCCTCGGCGATGCGCTCCTGCGAATCGCCCACCGTGGAATGCCAGGCCACCTTCACGCTGGCCTCCTCGAGCAGCCGCGCCAGCGTGGCGAAGTTCGTGTCCAGGGTGCGGCCGGACAGGATCTCGTTGCCGATGGTGACGATCTCGACCTGCATGGCGGACTCCGGATCAGGGGCGCGGCTCGATGCACGTCACTTTGCCCCATGACCCGGTTCGAAGCAACGCGCTGGCGACCTTCAGCGGGGCGCCCTCGGAACCACGGAAC
>CAIXRL010000503.1 GCA_903921835.1 Candidatus Eiseniibacteriota bacterium
CACCCGGGCTTGCCACAGCGCAGCAGGCGGCGCACGACGCTGCCGCGCAGGACCTCCTCGAAGGGAGGGAGCCGCTTCAGCAACCGGCTTCGGCTTTCGAGCGAACGCTTCATCTTACGCCCTTATAGACGTAAGATGCTCGCTCGTCAAGCCCGGACAACTAGAAGCAACGCGCGGGCTTGTACGAGGGTGGGTCGCTAACTTACCGGCATTGGGGCTAGAAGCGCGACGCCTTGAGCTCGCCGAAACTCACTCGGCCCCCCGGCAGTATGAAGCCGTTTGGGAGGGCCGGGCGCAGCGCAGCCGCGCCGGGTCCGGGCCGGACAGACGCCTGTGGTGAGAGTCCCGCAGTCTCGTCCTCCCAGCGCTCGATCCACCAGCGGGTGCTGTCGGGCCGGAAGCCCTGGCCGGCGAGCTCGGGCGGGATGACCGCCGAGTCGCCGCGCACGACGTAGAAGAGCGCGTAGCCGACCACGGAGCTGACGCTGGAGGCTCCCTTCGCCTCGAACGTGATCCGCAGGTTCACGCTCGTGCGGACGGACCGGTGCCACTTCGGGTCCTTGCCGGGGCGGGGGTCCGGCTGGGACACGAGCAGGTTGTCGATGGCGATCGTGATGTCGCTGGCCGGTGGCAGGTCCAGGCCGCCCGAGAACATGTGTGTCGCCATCGAGAGCTCGGCCTCGCGGAGCCATGGGCTGTCGCGGTAGGGGTTGCCCGCGGAGTCGCTGGGCGCGAACAGGAAGCGATAGTCGTCGGTGAAGATCTCGGAATACAGGGAGGGCTCGCGATTGGCCCAGCACCACTCGAAGAGCTTGATCACATTCGTGGGGGAACTGGGCGCGGGCGCCGGCGTCGAGGCGGCGCGCTGCTCGGAGACGCGCGGGTCGAACGGGTTGAAGCACCCGGCCGCCCCCAGCGCGAGAGCAAGGGCGAGGATGGTGAGACGACGGTGCGGACGAGTCATGTGGCTCTCCTGCGCGGCTACTGGCTGGTCGTGGAATCCAGCCGGCGCCAGCCCATGGACCTTTGCTCGGGATCCGCGAGGCTCTGATCCTTGCCGACGCGGTCTTCCCAGCGGGTGAGATACCAGCGACTGTTCACCTTCAGCATGTAGAGGTCGGCGTAGCCGACGGCGATGGTCTTGATCGTGAGCCCGTCCGCCGAAGAGGCCTGCAGTTCGTAGTAGCGATGGTAGAGCGCGGTCCCCGCGCCGTCGTCCAAAATATCGACCGACTGCGTGTTGTCGTGGGCCCAGGCGAACGAGTAGGTGAATCCCGGCAGCACCGCGATCAGGTAGTCGTAGAAGAGCTTCTCCAGCGGCAGGTTCCATGGATTGGGAGGGTCGCGCTGCGCCGTGAGGCGCCAGGCATCCGCCACGGCGGGGTAGGGGACCGCGTAGAACCCCGGCGTCAGGCCGCCGGTGGAGTCCGCCAGCGCGTGGTAGTAGGCGTTTCGGCCACTGGTGCCCTTCTTCATGACGGCATTGGCCATCGTCGTGAGCAGGCTGTCCGGCGAGCTGAAGTTCTCGATCACGGGGAGGCCCGTGGGTAGTTCTGGCGTCGCCGGCTGGAACGGATTCCGGCATCCGCTCACCGAGACGGCGAGCGCGAGCGCGATGCAGGCGAGGAACGCGTGTCGGAACATCAGAGGCTCCACGAAAGTTGCAGGTTGCCGATCCAGAAGTCGGTCTCCGCCCGCGGGGTCAGCGTGCCGACGCCATTCAGGTAGTTGATCGTGCGCGGGTCGCTGTAGCTGCGGCTCACCCGCCCGGTCAACTGTCCCTTCGGCCCCACCTTCCAATTGAGGTCCACGCCGCCTGAGAAGTCCATCCCCATGTCGGTCCTTTGCTTGGTCTGGACGCCATTGACCGTTCCTGAACGCTCGCTCGAGGTGTAGTGCGGCTCGACGTGGATCCCCAGCGCCGGCGCAGGCTGGTAGCGGATGCTGCTGCTGAGCGTGTAGTTGCGTGAATCGTCTGAGAGCTGCAGGTAGTTCAGCCCGTCCGCAGCAGGCAGGTAGCTGCCGCGCGGCAGCCGCGACGTATTGTGCTGGACGTCGATGAAGAAGTTGCCCGGCAGGTGCGCCGAGAGCGACGTGAGGGTGTTGTGGTTCAGCGAGAGCGCATTGCGCGCGGAAACGAATGGGTACTGTTGGTAGTCCGCCGTGAGCTGGTTGTTCTGCGTCACCGTGAGCGAATGGAAGAGCCGGTAGTTCCAGCGCCACTCGCCGCGATAGGAGCGCACGTCGTCGTTGGAGCCGGTCGTGGACGACAGAATGTTGATGTCGCGCGTGAGGCCCACCTGCACCACGACGCCGCTCGTCATCTTCTCGGAGGGGTTGTAGCTGAGCTCGACCCGATAGAGCTGCCGGTACGCGTCGCGCGGTGAGGGTGGTGTGGCGGAGTCGGCCTGGGCGACGTAGCGATACTGGTCGAGCCCGATGCTCGCGATCAACTTGGTGACGAAGCGCCGGCCCAGCGTGCGCACGAGCTGTCCGTCGGCGGCTCGCGAGAGGTCGTGCTCGAGGTAGCCGCCGCCGCCGCGCTGGCGGGTGAAGACCGATGTTCCGCGCGTGTCGGAGTAGTTCGCGTCGAGCGCCGCTCCCGCAATCAGCCAGCGCAGCGTCGTCTTGCCGCTGCCGTCCTTGCGCGTACCGGTGGGGCTGTCCGAAAGGCCCAGGTTGCCGGTCAGCGTCAGGTAGCGGTCGTTGTCCAGCCGCATGCGCAACGTGGCATCGCCACTCTTGCCCCTGTTCACGATGCGGTTGATCAGCCCGACGTCGACGGTGTCGATTCGCGTGAGTGGGGTCAGTGTGGTGTCGTACCGGACGATCGTGATCGGCGTCTCGACCCGCGTGTGCCGGAAGGCGTAGTTGACGTTCAGCCCGAGGGGCGCGTTCGGCAGCACGGCGAGGTTGCCTCGCAGGTTGGTCGAGAAGTCATGTGTGTTCAGGTCGATTTGCTGCCCGGGTGTGCGGCTGCGCGAGAGATTGCCCGTCAGGGTGCCGCTCAGGTCGTGACTGAAGGTGGTGCCGCGCTGGATCCGAACCTTGCCGTCGGCGCTGCCGGAGAAGCCCTGCTTGATGGCAGCCGTGCTGTGGTCGTCGAGCCAGCCCGAGGCCAGGTTGGCCTCGGTGAGCACGGCCTTGTTGCCCTTCTTGGCGCGCGCCGTGAGGCTGTATTCGTTCTTCGTTTCATCCTGCGTGGTGGGGGAGCCGGGATCGATGCTGAAGAACCGCAGCTGGTACGACCTGCCGCCAAAGGACACGCTCCGGTTCAGGGTCAGGCCGGCCTCGGTGGTTGCCTCGCGATTCTGGCGCTGGGTGACCGCGCCGCTGCTGGTGAAGCGCTGCAGTTCGACGTTGGTGAGGTTGTTCAGGTAGGTCGGACCACGGACGAGGCGGTACTGCGAGCCGTTCGTCCACGTCGTGGTCGTGCGTTGGATGTCGTACCCGCTGGTGTACTGGAAGTCGGTGAGGGACCGGTGTGCGCCGCCGTTGGTGAGCGGATTGTATCGTTCGCGATCGAACACCGGCCCGACGCTGTCCACGGGCAGGCTCAGGCTGTCCGCAAGCTGCAGGAGCCGCGCGATGCTCATGCGTGGGACCACCAGCCGGTAGCGGATCATCAGGGCCCGGAGCGTGTCCGGCGTCATCTGCAGGCTGTCCGCGGTGGGAAACAGGCGGTCGAAGTGCAGGTCGAGCGTGTCACGCAGGAGCGTGGTGTCGGAGAAGGCAAAGCGCGCCGACACCGCCTGCTGAGCACGCCCCGGAAGGGTGTGGGTGAGCAGGGTCAGCGACAGCGGCAGGAGCAGCAGGGTGAGTCGCTTGGAACGGGCCATGCCGGGTAGGGAATCGCTCTCCAGGAAGCCGGACACCACGAGGCTGCCACCCCCACGTCGCAGGAGGCGTGCCATTTCACTATGTCATACCCGCGAGGGCGGCGTGACTCCCAAAAGACATCCACCCTGCCCCGGGGGGAGCCCCGCCCGGCGCTTTCGGCATGCCCGCCGCGAGCCGGGCTCAGCGGGGCCGCCTGGCAAGGCGGCCAGTGATTGGGCGGCCGCCTTCCAATAGCTTGCCGCGCCAAGCGTTCGGATGCTAGCTTGCGGCAGTTTCGCGGGGCAGGGATGCTTCGCCGGGTTCGACTTCACGGCACCGCATCCCGATGGCTCGCGCGCGCCAGCCCGGAGTGTTCATGAGCCGCGGGTTCATGAATGCCCCGCGCCAGGGCGGGATGCTTCCACCTGGTTCCATGGAGAGGCAGGGATGTTCCTCGACAGCCTGATGGGCTATTTCTCGACCGACGTGGCCATGGACCTCGGCACGGCCAACACGCTCGTCTGGGTGAAGGGCCGCGGCATCGTGCTGAACGAGCCGTCGGTGGTGGCGGTCGAGAAGGCCACGAACAAGGTGCGCGCCGTCGGCACCGAAGCGAAGCTCATGCTCGGCCGCACGCCCGACGAGATCAACGCGGTGCGCCCGCTCAAGGACGGCGTCATCGCCGACTTCCAGGTGACCGAGCACCTGCTGCGCGAGTTCGTGCATCGCGTGCAGTAGCACAAGTTCATCGTGCGCCCGCGCATCATCATTTGCGTGCCCTCTGGTATCACC